>JAKRSG010000301.1 GCA_022402405.1 Bacteroidia bacterium
TGCTACAATCTTTGCAGCACCAGCAGTTTTAACGGGGATTGCTTTATATGGTGTTGGGGATTACTTTTTTGATTTTGGTGGTGCTATTGATAGAAATGTAGGTAGAAATTCAGGAGTATGGAGGCCGTAATTATGAATAAAATACTGTTATATAATTACAGTTTATCTGTATATTTTTCAAGAGGCAAAAAAGAACTTGTTAAAAAAGGAACTTGGTTTTTATTTGCTAATGAATTATTCTTTGTTTCGGTATCATTCGCAATGTTTTTAATTACAAGGTTTGATATTAAAATACCAGGAGCAATTATACTTATATCTTATCTTCTTATTTGGTACGGAGCTTTTTATGGAATTAGAAACTGGGTACAAACACAACTTGAAACAAAAAAAATTGAAGGCCAATATAAAGCATTAGAGCGAAAGACTTCAAAAATATTTTTAGGTTTTTTGTTTTTTATAGGTAGTTTTCTTCTCTTTTTAATTGTCGCAATATCCACCTTTCAAGGATACTTGAAAAGCTAACAACAGAAAAGCCACCGAGTAGGTGGCTTTTCTGTTTTACATCAAACTTATTTTAGAAGCTTTAATAAAGTGGTCAACTGTAGTGAGTAGGCATTCTTTTTCTTTTTCGGGCAGTACAGAAATATCCTGAAATCTCTCTAGCATAGCAGGGTCTTTAAAAAGGTTTGCTTGTTCATTTTCTTGCTAAGATAATGCAATTAATCTCTGCAAATCCGGAGTCTAGCAGCACAGAATATCAAGATGGTGGTGTAGTCTCTGAGCCAACAAATGCTTCGAATGGGATGGCTAACGGTCTAGTTTTATACCTAGCTACAAGCGAAGTTCAAAATGATACCCTAGAAGAGTTGTTTTTTGATAATTTAGATGAAACCCGTGGCGACAGAGTTTTTAGCAATGATACAGGAAATTTAAAATCGGCTAACTTAAATCCAAGTGAAGGTGTTATATTAGGACCCGGAATTATGTTAAAGGTAATGGCAGGAGATCAAATACAATTGGGTATGGAGGCTTTGTATTTTAATAATACGCAGCCTGGTGCGCCTGTGCCATTGGCCAATATTGTAAGTGGTTTGTTAGGTGTTTTGCGTGGTCAAGGTGGTTTAATAGATGGTATTGGTGCCGGTAGTTTAGCGGGTAATTTAAATGCAGATGGGTTAACGATGGTGGTAAGTCAAATGCAAAACCAAACGCAAGATAGCACCAAGCCCAAGGCTTATTTAAACTACCTCATGTTTGATGAGTCTATGCAAATTGTATTAGAGCAAAGCGGCGCATTGCAGGTAGAACAAGCCAATGCTTGGAGTAATTTAACCCAACCTATATTTCAAATTAACCAAAATGGCTATATTTATGTGTATTCTTGCAACACCTCAGAAATGACAGTCCGCACAGATAATTTATTCATTGCCCACTACCAAGGTAGCTTGCTAGAGGAGTTTCATTACTATCCTTTTGGGATGTGTTTTGATGTGAGTAAATCGCCAACCTTGGGTAAATCTGCTGCCATTAAGTATAACAGTCAGCTGCACGAGCACGATGAGTTTGAAGACGCCAACGGCAACGTGTATGGACTCGAAGACTACAATTTCGCCTTCCGCAACTACGATGCGCAAATAGGCCGTTGGTTACAACCCGATCCCTTAATGCAGCATCCATCACCGTATTTGGCCATGAGCAATAACCCGGTTTCGTTTACGGATCCGTTGGGGTTGTGGGATGATATTAGAAAAATTAACACAACTGGTGATCTTTATGTTAATGGGCAAAGAGTATTTTGGTTTGACAGTGAAAGTAATAGTTGGGTAGCAGAAGAAGCTGTAATTCATGCAGTAGATGGTGGCAATCATTATCCAAAATTTACAGGAACCTTTAACCAATTTGGTTTTCCAGTTGTACCTGGTGCGGCCTATGGAGAAAAAGCTGCTAATTATCAAAATAATCAGCTTGCTTGGGGGAAGAGTTTGATGGAGGGTGAGAAAAGTAATTTTGAATTAAAACCAGCTTCTTCATATGATTATAGCCAAAATGTAATTCCTGGAAAATTTACTGATGATTGGAAATATATTACAAGTGGTAGAAATGGCAATTATTTAACTCGATTTTATAATATTTTAAAAAGAGATTGGGGTAAAGCATCCGCTTCTGATAAACTAGAGTTTGCAATGTCACCAATAGCTTTTTTTAGAATAGGCAAATTTGTTTCAAAAATAGGAGATGCACACTATACGAAAAATGTATTACAAAACGCTGCTGGTGGAGTAAAATCATTCGAAAAGTTGGTTGGACGGAATCCTGATGTAATGTTTAAAAATGGTCGTATTTTCTTTACACCCTCGAAATCAAGTCCATTTTATGGCAAAAAGCCATTTGATACTGGACTTGATATTTTTGATTATTTTCAATTAAAATAGTAATTTATGAAGTTTTATAAATCACTCGAAATATTAATAAAGGATGAAAAAGAAAATAGTTCTTACATTCTTTCCGACCAAATAAGAAATGATAGTATTTATTTGAATTGGAATTATGAAAAATTAGTAAAAAATAACAAACATATTGTTATTGTTGAAGTTGTGGAGAATCACACTAATGAAAGGTTTGATGAGATTAATGAGTTCATTAATCTCATTTATAAAAACAAAGATATTATTCAAGAGTTCCAAGAAGGTGATCTTTGTTTGAGGATTAATTATGAATATGATGACCAATGTAATTTGGAGTTTTTGCCAGCACAACTTAAAAAGCTTGGGGATTTGGGGGTAGTTTTGTGTATCAGCTGTTGGGAAAAAAATAGATAATTTGCAGAATTGGGTTAAGCTTAATGTCTTTACTTACGAGGCGGTGCATTGAAAACTAAAAAAAACAACCTAGTGATTCATTGAATTGAAAATTTATTAGGTTAAATGTAAAAGTTGATATTGGCAGCTTTGCTGCCAATATCAAACCAGCCGAAAAAACGCGAGAATGCCCGTCATTCCGACCGCAGGGAGGAACCTCATTCTTACAAGCAGAAAGTATTGTTTTAAAACAAAATTTCTTATCATTGCTTTATGGCTCAAAACCCAAATCCCAAGACCCAAAACTCTTTGCTAGAAGAAATCCACTACTACCCATTTGGGATGTGTTTTGATGTGAGTAAAACTGCAATAATAACCCGCCGAAAAAACGCGAGAATGCCAACAAAAAAGGCTGTCTCATCGAGACAGCCTTTTTTGTTAAGATTATTTGAAATTAATTAGCATCCACTGTTTCTAGTTCTGCTTTTTCAACTGGTTTGCTAGCTATAACCTGAATTTTTAATTTATAGTCTGAACCCAAGTTAATTTTAAAATAATTTTGTTGGATCATAGCTTTGCCAGATTCTGAAGCTTTTAATACAGCTAATAAATCTCTAGCTACTGCAATGGCAGCAATATTATTTACCATCATTCCTTTGTTCACCTCCATATTAAAACCATAACCAGAGCTGCGTTTTCCTCCTAACGTTTCAAATTCGTGTTTGTACAATGGGTATTCTTGAGGTTCTACTAAGGCCAACTTCATTTTGCTTAAAATAGCTGGTCTGTACTTTTGCCATAGGGGTAAGTAAATGCTAGATTTATTCATGATATATAGAATTGATTTTCGAGGAATTTCTTGCAAGTAAGTCTTTTTGAGCCAAAAAAAATAATTTAATTGATTATTAGGGTCATAGCACCTCCTCAAAAATGCATTAACAGCTTGTTAATATTACTCTTCCAACACTTGAAAGAAAACTCTAAATCCTACTAGCGGACAAGCAAAATAGGATGGATAAAATTCGTTTGGCACATCAATTCTTCTAAAATAAGGATGCGAACGATAGTTTCCTCCAATACAATCGCCTTTAGAACTTACCATTTCACTTACGTTACCTGCCGCATGGTATATGCCGTGGGGCGTTTGTCTGAACCTATTTTTATTTACTTGAACCGGAAAGTTTGGCTTATTTTTCTTTATGAGTTCAGAATCGTTAACCTTAATTTTCTTTGGCTTGGCAGATAATGTGTCGCCCCAAGGATATAGATTTTTCATATCGCCCATGCTCATAGCCTGCTGCCATTCGCTCTTAGTTGGCAATTTAAAAACAGCCTTTTTAAAGGGTTTATTTGGGTTTCGCTCATACTCACTCGTTAACCAAGCGCAATAAAAATTAGCCTGCTCATAGTTAATATTTACCACTGGATACAGCGCAAATTTTGGTCCCCGTAAATAAACTTTAACCCACTCTGGCTTTTGCATTCCTGGGTCGTTCCAGCGGTTAGTATCAGGTAATAAACTTGTATAAACACTTGGGTTCATCCTTGTTTTTACATTCGTTATAAACCTAACATAATCTGCATTAGTTGTTTCGTATTTACAGGCATATGTGTTCTTGTTTATCTTCACAAAGTTTTTGTGGAAATGTTCTATAGAATGTAATGATTTAGGCGTTTTTTGAGCCTTAACAAAAGTAGTATTTCCAATGGTCCACATGCTTAATGTAAATACCCATTTAAGAATAGCTAGTTTATTAATTTTTTGTATTGTTAAAGAAAACATATCAAACAAATATAATCATCACCAGTTAAAAATTTGGTTGAACACATATTTTTCTAAATTCTTTTAAACTTTTTATACATTCGCAAGTGAAAATGAAGAGATTTAAAAAGTATATATTTTTTAATTTAGGAGTTTTATTTCTCCTGAGCTCTTTATTACCCGGTTTTACCGAGCAGTTAAATAAAATTCCTCATTTGGTTGGGCATTATTTGCATCATCAACAAGAGCATGAAGAGGGGGATTTTATCAGCTTTTTATTCATGCATTATGGCGATGCTTCTCATCATAAAAATGAGGAGAACCACGATGATTTGCCATTGTTTCAAGCGCTTGGTTCAGGATTAATTTTTATTCATTCAGATTTCTCTGAATATTGCTTTTTTTCTCAAGGCTCGGCTCGAACCGAATTATTATTGCACAAGGAAAACTCCTACTTCTTCGAGACTTGTGGAGGTGTATTTCAACCTCCTAAAAACGCTTAAATAAAAGCTGCTTAGAGTAGATTGTTTTTATTTTGGGTAGTTGTAAAACTACCTGTGTTTTTATTTATAATCAAATATCATGTTAAACAAAATTATCGGATTTTCGGTCCGTAATAAGTTAATTATTGCCCTTCTAATGTTGTTTTTAGTAGGGTTTGGGGGGTATCAATTAACAAAACTTCCCATAGATGCTGTGCCAGATATTACCAATAATCAGGTTCAAGTTATTACTGTTTCGCCATCTTTGGGTGCGCCAGATATAGAAAGGCTCATCACATTCCCGATAGAACAGGCCCTAAGTAATATACCGGGTAAGCTTGAAATAAGAAGTTTCTCTAGGTTTGGCTTATCTCTGGTTACGGTGGTTTTTACTGATGAAACAGATGTGTATTGGGCACGGCAACAAGTAAGTGAGCGCTTACAAGCCATCAATGAGCAGATTCCTGCAGGGGTGGGCGTTCCAGAATTGGGTCCGGTTACTACAGGACTAGGCGAAATATTCCAATATGTATTGAGGCCAAAACCGGGTTATGAGCAGCAGTATGATGCACAAGAATTGCGTACCATACAAGATTGGATTGTGCGAAGGCAATTATTAGGTGTAGCTGGAGTGGCAGATGTAAGTAGCTTTGGAGGTTTTTTAAAGCAATACCAGGTAGAGGTATTCCCGCAGCAATTACAGGCTCTTGGGGTAAGTATTCAAGAGGTATATTCAGCCATAGAAAAGAATAATCAAAATACGGGCGGCGCTTATATAGAAAAAGGTCCGCAAGTTCTTTTTATAAGGAGTGAGGGACTTCTTAAAAACCAATCTGAAATAGAAAATATTGTTGTTAAGAACCTACCAAATGGGAGTCCGATTTTTATTAGAGACCTAGCTAAGGTAGCTATTTCACACGCTACACGGTATGGTGCTATGGTTTACAACGATGAGGCCGAGGTTGCTGGGGCAGTAGTTATGATGTTAAAAGGTGCCAATAGCAATGAGGTAATCAAAGCAGTTAAAGAACGCATCAAACAAATAGAAGCCACTCTTCCAGAGGGGGTAATTCTAGAGCCGTTTTTGGATCGAACCAAAATGGTAAATAACGCCATAGGAACGGTAGAAAAAAATCTATTAGAAGGAGCACTCATTGTTATATTTATTTTGGTATTGTTTTTAGGAAACTTGCGCGCCGGATTTATTGTAGCTTCAGTTATTCCATTGTCTATGTTGTTTGCCGTAATTATGATGAACCTATTTGGAGTAAGTGGTAATCTTATGAGTTTGGGGGCATTGGATTTTGGACTTATTGTAGATGGAGCCGTAATTATTGTTGAGGCTGTAATGCATAATTTAACGCATGCTAAAAGAGGATTATTAGCTAATTCCATTAAAGCCAATTCTATAGATGAAGAAGTGTCGAAATCTGCCGGAAAAATGATGAACAGCGCCATATTTGGTCAGCTTATTATTCTTATAGTTTACCTGCCTATTTTAAGCTTATCTGGTATTGAAGGAAAAATGTTTAAACCCATGGCTCAAACGGTAGCCTTTGCTTTGATTGGAGCTTTTATTTTATCACTTACTTATGTGCCCATGATGAGCGCTTTTATGCTTAATAAAATTTCGGGTGAACCCAATTTCGCTGATAAGTGGATGGATAAGTTAAGCCATATTTATTCGGTATACCTAGAGAAAATAATGAAGCATCCTAAACGAGTATTATCTTTAGTTATTGGATTATTTGTTACTTCTATTTGGGTATTAAGTACTCTTGGAGGTGAGTTTATTCCTTCTTTGGAGGAAGGTGATTTTGCAGTTGAAACAAGGGTTCTTACAGGAAGTAATTTGAAAGTTAGTGTAGCTGCTGCACAGCAATCAGCTAAGGTTTTATTGGAGAGTTTTCCGGAGGTAGAAAAAGTTGTTTCTAAGATTGGTAGTGGAGAAATTCCAACTGATCCAATGCCTATGGAAGCGCAGGATTTGATGGTTATATTAAAGGATAAAAGCGAGTGGACAAGTGCTGAAACCTTTCCAGAGTTGGCTGAAAAAATGAGTGAAGAGTTATCACAAATTCCGGGTGTAACTTATGGGTTTCAGTACCCGGTTCAAATGCGTTTTAATGAGCTTATGACAGGCGCTAGGCAGGATGTGGTGTGCAAGTTGTTCGGAGAAGACCTAGATAGCTTGGCGCATTATGCCAAAATTATGGGCGATTTGGCTCAGCAAATAGAGGGTGCTAAGGATGTATTTGTGGAACCCATTGGCGGAATGCCGCAAATTGTTATTAAGTTTAACAGAGATAAATTGGCGCAATATCAACTGTCGGTAGAAGAGGTAAACAACCAAGTAAATACTGCGTTTGCCGGAAAAAAAGCAGGATTGCTGTTTGAGGGAGAGC
>JAKRSG010000302.1 GCA_022402405.1 Bacteroidia bacterium
TGCCCACTGGAATTTCACATTTATCGGCTCTAAGCATATCCAAATCTGTTTGCGTAAAAACCGTAATTCCATCAAAAGAATTGAGCACCGAAAGCTCATATTTTTTTAATCGAGAAGCCAATAAACGCAAGTACGTTCGCTTTAAAATATTGCTACAATTATCTGCTAGGTTCTCCCAAATTTTATATTCTATATTATGCTGCCGAAGCACACAAATAGCGCTAGAGTGAGCTCTAATTACTGGTAAATAAGGAGCCACAAAAACACTTTCAAACACCACCACATCGAAGGTATTTTTAGAACAAATTTCCTTCAATAAGTTCTCAAAATCGTCGCTTAAAAACCTATCAACGTGGTAAGACGAATCTTTAAACAAATTCAAAAAAGCATCTTTCGGTTTGATCCTATTATCGATGTAGCTCAGGTGGATTTCGGCATTATCTTTAAGATCGGCCGGCAACTCTTCCATAGAAACAAAATGTTTGCTCGTATTAAGCGCTGCCATACAAAGCTCCACTCCAGATTGGATATAACCCTTGCTTTCATTGTAATTAGCAATGGCACCACCATCCTTAAGCGGCCAAGGAAATCGGTTAAAAAGTTGTAGAATTTTCATGGAAGATGCAAAGAAACGAAAAGCCTGCCGATTCTTTTTGAAAAATACGAAAATAAAAGAATACTAGTGCACCCAAAGGGACTCGAACCCCCATCTTCAGAACCGGTCCGCCAGCTGGCGGATTATCCATTGAACTATGGATGTATATGTTGAAAGAACCCTTTGGCTTTAAAAAGAGGTATTGAAAGATTTAATTGATGGGCTGATAATTAACAAACTCCAGCCCATCAAATTATTTTAAAGTTGTAATTAAACAGTTTAGTCTGAGGTTTCATTTTTCTCAAGAGGCATCTTTTCATAGCACGAAAATTCTATTAATTCAATTTTACATAGGAAACAAAAATTTTCTAAGAAAAACATTCAAGATCAAAAATTGATTTTATGAAATTAGGCGTTCTTGTTACTACAGCCATATGCAATAGCTTGTGTATATCATTGGTTTTCAAATTTTTTAAATATACTTTAGAACAACCCCCAAAATCGCTCAAAAAATAATAGTTACTATGATGAGATACTATTCTATTTCCTAAACTAGAATAATGATTTCCAATTTTTGGAGTTTGAGGAAAAAAAGATGGGCATGAAACTTTATTATCTTCTATGCCACCTTTATAATCTTCATTTACGTCGAAGTTAATAAAAACAGCACAATTCCGCTCTAATTTATCTAGAACACTTTGATCAATTTCTTTAATTGTAACCATACCCCAAAAGTGCATAGGATTGTAATAAAACAATAAATTTTCACCGTCATTTAAAGCAAAAAAATAATGAGATACATACAGAGTATTTACACATTTTGTTTTGCGAAGTTCTTCAATTAGCTCGCCATTGATTCTTGTTTCATATCCATTGTATTCTTTCATGTATTATATCATTTATTATAATAAATATTATGCTATGAAGCTATGTATTTCCCCAAAAAAAACAATCAAAAATTGATAACCCATAATAATTTTCATAAAATACTTACTACATTAATCGGCAATTGAAAATCATTAGTAACTAACTATAAATTTATGCTTATTCAAGATTTTCTTTTAAAATTTAAGTTAATTTCAAAAAATTATTCTGTAATATTTCTTTTACTATTGTTGTTTTAAAAGCCATTTTAAAAGTTCAATATTCCTAATTCTTTTAGAAACTTTGAACAATGATTTATACGTTTCATTACAATAATATCTTTTCAAGAGAGCATATTTTTTTTTATTGTTTATTCTAGAATAGGCTATAGCCCATATCATTGTTACTTTTTGGTGCGTATGCAAATTAGCGTAAAAATAATCTCTCATTTTATCAAAATCAGGAATGCTTATAGGATATTCCTTGGTATTATCTTTTGGAGTGCCATAATGTCTTCTTGACAGGTTTAGTTCAGGAACTGTTAAATCTATTACTTCTTCGTCATATTCACCATCAAAAAAATTAAATTCAATTTTCTTAGGCAAATATTCAGCAAATTCCATTTCAATAACTTTGTTAGCATCTATTTCATTATCGTAATCTTGAATAGCCTGCAAATCAGATTTATTTAAATATTCAAAATCGTCAACCAAAGTTTGTTGATTTACAACAAACTTAGAATCCTGATCAATTAACCAACTAATGAGCTCAGCTCTCCTAGTTCTCAGATTATCTTTATGAAAATTGGTTTTTGCCCAATTGCTAATAAGTTCAGACTTTTTCGGGTATCTTAAAACTCTGTTCAAAATAATATTTGAAATATGAAAGTTGGAACAAAGCCAATTTTCCTCAATTGAAGTAAGTTCTATATCAATTAGCGTATAATTACAAATTATTCTTGCTTCCTCAAGCTGTTTAGGAACTATATGTAACTTTTGTTCAAAGGTTTTCTTAAACAAACTAAAAAGCAATATTCTAGTTTGAAGAGAAAGTTTAGGTTTGATATCTATGTTTTTAGGCCCTTTATTGTTATTTTGTTTTGCAGATTTATAATATTGCTTTATATTTTGCAATAATGATAACCTACTAATTCTTTTTCCTGTATCCCATGTATCATCAGCGAGTTTAACGAGAAAGTAAAACACCTTTGGATTAAATTGATAATAAATAAGATAGTCCCTTTTCAAAAGGAAATCAGAATATGACAAAATCAAATCATTATTAGGGTAGGGCCGCTCAAATTCAATAATTAATCGCTGTAACTCTTTTATTCTCTTTTTGTTCATGTGCATACTTTTCTAAACTTAAAAACACGCTTAGCGGGAACTTTCTCTAAACAAAACGGTTTCTAAGGTTTGTAATTAAATGAAAAAATAGTTGCAGCAGTTCCAAATACCAATAGCCCAAACATAACATAAAATAATGATTTCAAAATTTTAAGTTCCCTGTCTTGTTGATCAAGTCTTTGCAACAAGATATTATTATTTTTATTTTGAGTTCTTTCAATTATTGAAAGTCTATTGGGAAAATCAACCGAATCCAATATTTTCACTAGACCATCGGTTGATTCAACAATATTTTTATATTGCTCTAATAGACGTTTTGTCTCAACAAGTTTCTCCCTGTTTATTGTATCTATCTTATTACCTGTTGTTTCAAACTTTAATACCCCATCATTAATTTGAATTTCCGTATTTTTCTTTAAATCATCAATATATTGTTTATATAGATTAAAAATTTTATCCGTATACACAGTATAGTTCTTTTGGACATTCTCTAGCTCAGCTATAATGCTGATTGAATTTTCTTTAGCACCATCTATATAGCTAGTTATTGTTTTTAATCGGGTTAGTTCCTTTTGTAGCAATCCTAATTGCTCATTTATTTCTTTCTCAAACATAATTTTCTCCAAATTTATTGTTAAAGTTTTTAGTCCAAATTGTATTTATTTTTAGAAACAAATAACCTTTCAATTCCTGCAACTCTTTTGATACCTTATAATCAAAATTATCAAATCTTTTCATAAAATCATTGAAAATGGCAGATGCTTCGTCCGTTGTTAGATTTTCATCTTCAACCATTCTGAGAAAACCAAATGTGAAATTTTCTTTAGCTTCTTGAATAAAGACATCTGTTTGATATTGAACTTCAAGAGCCAAAACAGAAAAGGCTTTCAAAATATGAAGTGCATAGTTTTCACTGTATTTAATACTTTGTGTTATCAATCTTGTTGTCGCACCTCTCAAATGTTTTAGATTGTTGATTTCACCGCCTGCATCTGTTGTAATTCTGTCTATATAATCATTAATAATTCCTAAACTTGAAATTTCTCCATCTTTTGTATCTTCAGGAAGAAATTGTGGTCTTGCGTATTTTGAGTTCATATAAAGGTCAATAAACTCTTTGAACCCTTTTGAACCTTGTTTGTCATCTAAACCGACAATACAAGCACTTTCCATAGCATCAATTGATTTTTTTCGCAAATCGGCTACGTGTTCGTAAACAAACTTTATAAGAAAACCTAAGCACTGGTAAATCTCTCTTGATATTGGATTTTTTGCATTGGTAAAAAAGAATGGAACACGTACTATAAGTTCTTTAGTTTTCTTTTCGCTATTGTACATTCTCAAAAACTTTTCGAGTTGTTTGGTATAATATCCAATAGGTTTTTTAGTGATATATGCTGTTATTGTTTTAGAATGATAATTTACAGTATAGTCATCTATAATTCCGATAACGGAAAGCCTGTAAATAGCTTTATACGTATCTTCTTCATTTCTGATTTGCAAAAATCTCTTTTTTAATTCAGAGTAAAAATCGACAGGGATTGGGAAACCTAATTCATTTGACAGATTTTCAATGAATTTTTCTCCTGAATTACAAAATTTTTGTGCTTTTTCCACACTTTTAGTTGTAAAAGGCAGTCCATTTAATGACAAATATTCAGCTATGGTTTCTATTTCATTATTTACAAATGGAATGACAACCTGAAATTCGCTTTTTGAATTTGGGTCAGTTAGCAACTTTTCAATTCCTAATTCATTGTGCGAAAGAACAAATGTGCTTAACCAATTGAAAGCCGTCATGTCGGCTGGTTTTTCATCAAAGATAATCTGTCTTATATAATCGGCGATTTCAGTTGCTTTGAATTTATTTTCTGGATTTGGATAAAATGGTAAGGCTTCTCTATCAAGATAAATGCTTCCGTAATTTTCATTGATGTACAATACTTGTCTATCATTCGCATTTGTTATTGCATTTAATGAAATTTTCATTCCAAATTCCTCGAATACTCTATCGCCTATATCGTTTAACAGTTTATAAGAGGGGAATTTTATTTCAGTTAGCAACTCGACTAAAAGTCTTTTTTCTTTTCCTATTCCTTTGAAGTTATTAGCATGAAAGCTATGTAACAGTTTTTTATCAATTGATAAATTAGTTTTTTTAAAATGAATTTCAATATTTCCATCTTCATCAACTGTTTCTATTTTTTCAGTAGAGTTTAATCCTTGTCTGTTGAACAATAAAACTCCTAATGCTAACTTTCTATCACGTCCGCCTCTTCCTGCTTCTTGGTAATAACTTTCAATTGAACTCGGATAGTTTAAGTGTACAACATAACGGATATTGGGCTTGTCAATTCCCATTCCAAACGCTTTTGTTGCAACCAATAAATCCAACTCATTATTCACAAATTTACTTTGAGTGATTTCGTTGTTTGCATCGTCTCCGCCTACAAAAGTTCCGATACTACTGAAATGTTCCGAAAGTTTATTTGCATTGTCTTTTACTCCATAATACCATTTTCGATGTGGACAGAATACTAATCCTGCGTTACTTTCTTTTCCTCTTTGTTCAAAAAATGTATAGGGATTGAAATTGCCTAAACGAATATCTTTTCCGTTAAATGCTTCTTTGGCTTCTTCAATAATTGCTTCGTCATTGCTGAACGTTTCGTAGTATTTTGGAATTGATTGTAATGTTGTTTCTAATGCTTTTTGTTTAGCTTGTCCTAAAATAGTTTGTGTATGTTTATTTATCTCTTCATCACCGTCAAAATCAGCAACGACCTCAACAATCTTAAATTGAATTTCGGGGCGGTCTAATTTTTCAAGCCTAACAATTGCGCTTTCATCTGGAATATCAAGCTCTCTTTGTATATCTGAAAGCACATCATAAGAAGCTGTTGCAGTCAATGCGAAAAATGGAATTGTTTTGCCCGATTTGGTTTTACAATAATTTCTTGCGTTATCTCCTAATCGCAAATAAGAAGTTCTAAAATCGTGTCCCCATTCCGAAACGCAATGGGCTTCATCAATTACGCAATAACTGAAATAGTTTTTGTTTAGATTACTTGTTTCTAATAAATCATTTCTAAACCTATCATCTTGTAACCTTTCGGGCGAAACAAAAGCAAAAATGGTTTCGGCATTTTTAATTTTATCCAAAGCCATTTCTCGTTGTTTAGCATTTAAAGATGAATTGATATAGATTGCACCGTCTATGTAGTTTTTTAGCAAACCTTCGTATTGGTCTTTCATTAACGATTTAATCGGGTCAATAACGATAACCATTCCGGGCTGCAATAGGGAAGTGAGTTGATAAGTTAAAGATTTCCCCGAACCAGTAGGAAGTAATCCAATTACACTTTCCCCTTGTATTGCTCTATTGATAATTTCTACTTGTCCAGGACGAAACCCTGTTTTTCTGAAAATATTTTGCACGAATATTTCCAATTGTGCAACTTGCTCTTTATTTTCTTCAAATATATTTTCTTTCTTGTTCCGCTTGCCAAGTTTCTTGTAAATTATAGTTTCACTTGTTTTAAATTGTCTTTTCGTTTTTGGTGAATGAGCAGAACGAATTAAAACTTTTGTATCAGCATTTATGCTGTTATTTATAGTCGTTAAACCACTTCTTTGAAGAATAGAAATATCAATCAATAAATCGTATATCTTGTTTTTATCAATGTTGGTTGTAGAATGAAGAGTTGCGTTAGCAAATCTTTCGTTTCTTTCAACAAACACATTGATTTTAGGTAGCCTTTCCTCACTACCTTTCAATTTTTGAAGTGAATTCGTCAATTCCTCAAAATCTTCAATCGCTAAATTACCGCAAGGAATGTCTTGCTCAATAATAGCAATATTCCATTCATTTGCATTGATATTTAGTTTTCCTTCAAAAAGTAAATGAATAAGTGTCTTTTCAATTCGTGCTACTGCAAAAGGAATTAAAGACAACTCCATTGCAATCAATCCCTCTTTTTCGTCATAAAGCGGATTTTCAAAGTTTTGCTTTAGCAATTTGAAAAATTGTTCGTTTTCAAATTGCTTGATTGAATGTATTTTGCTTTCAATGTTTTGCCAATCTCTTGTTTTAATTCTTAATGCCTTTCCCCACTTTGCTTTTTCTGTTGCATTATCCCTGTCTATGTCAATATGATTTTGAGGATGATTTTCGTGTTGACTACCGTCTATTTCAACAATCAAACCTCTTTGTTCATTAATTTTGTATGGAAATTCTAGTGAAAAATCTAAACGTTGTTCTTTAAATATATTTATTGTTCCATTCAGATATTTATCTATTTCATCTTCTGCTGTAGCGGAAAATCGTAATACACTTTCTAATTCTCTCTGTGTTTCGAATAATTGAACCCATAAAGAAGACACAAATTTTGGAATTTGCTCATATAAAAAGTTTTCTTCATAAGAACTCTCTAGTTCTTCCCAAGTAGTAATTTTATCTTTTGATATGTTGCAATCATTTAAATTGGGGTCTATGATATGTAATGCTCGAAAGAGCTTTTCAATTAAAGGCTCATCAACTATTAAAACTTGTCTTATTGTTCCAATATCATGCAACTTTTCGTCTCGTTGAGTGAGGTTAAACGCTTGTAAAATTTTGTTTTCTAACGAAAGCGTT
>JAKRSG010000303.1 GCA_022402405.1 Bacteroidia bacterium
CACATTTTTTTCTTTAATAAAATGCCTTAATAACTTCTGAAATCCCCCAACTACCAAGTTGTTTTTAGCACTTGCCAATCTTATAAGTTCATAGGATCTGTAATATATATCAGAGTCTGTCATAACTCTCGATTTGCTAAAAGAAGCAGCCATGTATATTTTTTTTTGGAGGCAAAGGCCGTAATAATAAGCGGCTTTTGCCTCTCCCCAAAGATGATTTTCTTCAAAAAACGTAGCAGCCTCTGAACGAGTTAATTTTTCTACGCTTAGTTTTCTAGCCATTAATTTCTGGCTGAACCCAAGACCATTTAACACTCTGCTCAAAACTATTTGAGGTTTGTGTCTCCATTGATCTTCAAATACATGAATGGTGTTGGGATTTGATTTTGGATTTAGTTTGAATGCCGCTTCAGATATGTGAAGGTAGCTATGAAAGAGGATGTTTTTTTGGGTTGATTGGGCTAAAAAATGGTTCTCTGAAACCTGAATTAACTCAAAATTCTCTGGGAGTTGGGTTTTTAGTTGGGAGAAAAAATCAGTATTTATTGAGTTAATCACGCTACAAAAGAATAAAATTTCTGCGAATCTTATTTATTTTGTTTTAATTGCAACTTTATAAATTGAAGGGTGGTAAGAAAAAGGCACATAATTGTTTTACTTTTTTTACAAGTGTTTTTTATAAAGCATTTTGTTCATGCTTTGCCAGTGCTCGAGTTTTCAAAAACTAAAAACATACAGTTAAATCAATTACCTTGGGATTTTTATTATAATTCAACCTATGAAGATATTAAAAATAATCCCAAAATAGAACCTGTAAAAATTGATGTTCCAGGTAATTGGGCTAACTTAGGATTGCCAAGTTCTGGTTATGGTACGTATGTTTTTAAGTTTCGTCACGACCAACCTCATGAAAAATGTTTAGCCATTAAGATGTATACCGTAGCATGCAGTTACGATATGTTTATAAACGGTAAACTTACCAGAAGTGCAGGAGTTTTTTCTATTCAGGCACAATTATCAAAAGCAGATTTTCACCCAAATTTAACGGCATTTACAGTAAATTCCGATACTATTGAGATTGCTATTCAGGTATCTAATTATCAATATAGAAATGGTGGCTTATGGTTTTCGCCTGCTATTGGAATAGCAGACTCTATGGAGGTTTCAGATAAAAGAAATATCATCATCGAAGCATTTTTAATTGGAGCACTATTATTATTGTTCTCTTACTTCGTGGTGTTTTATTATATCAAAACGGCAGATAAAACCTCTTTATTCTTTGCGCTCATGTGTCTTTTTGCTGCGTTGAGAATTGGTTCAACCGGTGAAATAATTTTTAGGCAATTATCTTTTGGATTACCTTGGGAGTTGATTGTTAAATTTGAATTTGCATCGCTCGCATTCATGTTAATCTTTGGGTTTTATTACTTAAATTGTCTTTTCCCAAGAGATTTTAATGCCATTTTTTTTAAAGCAATTCAATTAGTTCATTTTGTTATTGCCTTTATATTTATCGTAACTCCCGTTTATTATTCTTCTTATTTTATTCCTTATTACCTTTTCTATTGCGGGTTTTTATTAGCTTATATGTTTAATCTTATTATAAAGATTAACATGGTTAAACGTCCGTTTGCCATTGAGGTAGGTGCAGCCACATTCTTGGTTGTGTTGGCGGGTATAAACGATATTTTTTACAGTCAGGCTCAAATAAAAACCTTCTATGCCATGCCGCTTGGTATTTTGATATACGCAATAATTCAGGCTATGGTTATTACAAGAATGTTCTCAAATGCCTTCAGAAAAGTTGAAGATTTGTCGGCAGCGCTTATTGATGTGAACAAAAACCAACAAGAAATTATAGAGAATAGAACCTCAGAGCTTAATAAAAACACACATGAACTAGAACAAAGTAATCAAATTAAGGATAAGGTGTTTTCTATCATCGCACATGATTTACGTGCACCTATAAAATCTCTTAGTACCGTTTTGGCCTGGGTTGCAGAGGATGATTTAACCTATGAGGAACTTAAGAAATCGTTAAGCAGCATCAGTAAAAATGTAGATACTCTCAACCTTACTCTCGAAAACTTATTGCAATGGTCGCGCAGTCAGTTAAACGGGGTTAAAAGTGAACCTGAACTCGTAGATATTAGAAAGCCTATTCAAGAGATGATTGATTTATTTAAGATTCAATTATCAGAAAAGGGACTTCATTTAATATATGATAACACCCAACGTCACGCTGTTTTTGTAGATAAGCACCACTTAAATTTATTGTTTAGAAATATCCTTAGCAATGCTATTAAATTTTCGCATGCCGGTGGAAATATTGAAATAAAAGCAAGTAATTATGGTTCTAAGGAAACCCTAATAGAAATCATAGACACGGGTATAGGTATGAACCAAGAAGCACTAGATAAAGTGTTTTCTGCTACAGAACATTATTCTACCTATGGAACCAAAAACGAGCGAGGAACTGGTTTAGGTTTATTGCTTTGCAAAGAATATGTTGAAAATGGCGGTGGTAAAATATGGATTGAGAGCAAAGAAGGAGAGGGCACTAAAATTTCTTTTATACTGCCCAACTCAGGTTCGTAAGACACTTAAATAACCACTTGTAAATTATTGCCGGTTTTTTGTTCTATAAGTATATTTTTACCCGACAAAATCTTCTCTAAACTGCTATTTGTATAATTGCTTATGGTAAGTAATTCTAATCCCTCGTTTTTGCTCAAATTATAGGCTGAACCAAGATGTTCCATGAGTTTTTCTATCTTATTAGGTTCATTATCTAAACAAACGATAAAACTAATTGCAGAATTTTGCATTAGATTAATCTTCACTTTTAATTGTGCAAATACATTGAAAATAGTACTCAGGTTATCTTCTACAATAAAAGAAAAATCTTTACTACTTATAGAAAGTAAGGTTTGGTTTCCTTTAGAAATGATAGTAGGAGGTAGGCTTTCTACTTCTTTTAATACACCAACTATTGTTCCATTAGCTTCCGGGTCTAAAAAGGATTTAACATACAATGGAATTTGTTTGCTTTGCAGAGGTTGAATAGTCTTAGGATGAATAACTGTGGCTCCATAATATGCCATTTCAATTGCACTCGGGTAACTTATTGCATCAATCTTTATGGCATCAGAATATTTCTTTGGATCAGCATTCATCACCCCAGCTACATCCTTCCAAATGGTAACGTATTCGGCATCTAGGCCAAAAGCAAAAATGGCTGCCGAGTAATCAGAGCCTTCTCGTCCTAACGTTACCGTAAAGTTCTCTTTGTTTCTGCCAATAAACCCTTGTGTTACTACCATTTGTTTTTTTACAATTGGCTTTAATTTTTTGGAGATTAATAAACTTGTATTCTCCCAATCTACTTTTCCTTCGCGGTATGTATTATCGGTAGAAATAAAGTTCTGTGCATCCATCCATCTATTTTTTATACCAGACTCATTTAAATAGGCGCTTAATATCCTAGATGAAAATATTTCACCGTAACTTACTATTTGATCATAAACCTTATCAAAATTGTTATCTGGAGCATTCTCTAATTCACAATCCAATTCAATAAATAAGTTTTCTATATCGGCATAAGTCTGACTATCCTTAGTAATTAATAAGCCCGCAACAATCTCATCATGAAACCGCTTAACTTCCTTAAATAATTCATGTTTATTGGAGTCTTGTTGGTAATATGCTTTAGCCAATAATTCTAGCGAATTGGTGGTTTTTCCCATGGCACTAACAACCACTAAAACTTCCTCACCACCGTAATTCTGTAGTACATTTCCTACATTTTTTACTGCCTCAGCATTTTTTACTGAGGCGCCACCAAATTTAAATACTTTCATTACTCCTGTAATTTTTGCCAACAAAGATAGGCATAGCATTATAATTCTAAAGATATTGAAATTAAAAATTGGGATTCTTATTTCTCATAAATTTCTTAAAATACAAACATTAAGAAAATCTTTAATTTAGGTGTTGTACATTTGGACGTGAAAAAGCATACCCATGAAAACTCAAGCTGTTTTTAGTTATATAATTGGAGTAAAGAAATTATTACTACCTCGTCTCTTTCTCTTTCTCCTTCTTTCCGCACAAACAGCAAAAGCGGATCACGTGGTAGGTTCTGATGTTTCTTATGCATGCACAACCACTCCTGGAGTATACCAAGTATTGTTTAAAATATACCGCGATTGTCAGGGGATACCTATGTGCCCAAATTGTCCAAATAGTTTAAGTCCTTCTTGCCAATTAAATGTTACTTTAAGAGGAGCAAATGTTCCAGCTGGCTCAGGTTTACCAGCAAGTCCTTGTGCTGGAGTTTCTTTTGGTAATTCATCCTTGGCTGTTGTTACAGCTGTGAGTGGTTTTGATGTAGTTCAGCTATGTGCGCAGGAAAAAACTATTTGTAATAATTGCGGCTCTAGAACGCCTGGAACATTTACTCCGGGAATAGAAGTATATACGTTTGAAGGAACAGTTAGCTTGGCTTCTATTCCTGCCAGTTGCTGCTTGGTTAGTGTTGGCTTTAGTACTTGCTGTAGAAATAATGCCATAACTACTTTAGCTAATCCATCATCCTTAGGATTTTATACGGAAGCGGTAATTAATCGTTGTGCTTCCCCTTGTAATTCATCACCTACATTTACCAACGATCCAGTAGCGGTAACTTGTGCCGGACAAGATTTTACGTACAACTTAGGTGCTATTGATCCAGATGGAGATTCGTTAAGTTATTCATTCGGTCAATCCCTTGTAAGCGCAGGTGCTCAGGCTCCCTATGTTTCACCATATAGTCCAAATGTACCTCTTCCATACTTGGGAGCTCCCATACAATCTCCACCAGCTACTCCGCCAGTGGGTATAAACATTGATGCCATTACGGGAGATATTAGGTTCAGACCAATGGGTAATTTTGTGGCGAACCTAATTATTGAAGTGCGGCAGTGGAAAACTATTGCTGGTGTGCCAACGCTTATGGGCATTACTAGGAGAGATATTCAATTTTATAGTAAGGTTTGTCCTGCTAATAACCCTCCTGTTATTAGAACCTATAGTCAAGATGGTACAATTTCTACTCCTCAGCCTAATTTCAGCTACTCAATTTGTGCCGGACAACAATTGTGTTTTATTGTATCTGGTTGGGATAATACAGCTGGTTGGGACTCTACAGATATGACATGGAATGCTCCATCTTTGATGGTTAGCAAGGGTGCAACTTTTGTAAAAGCATACAATGCGGCGCAAAGAACAATGCTCGGACCAAAATACGATAGTATGCGATTTTGCTGGACTCCTGGTCCGGAAATGGCTAGTAATTTACCATATTATTTTGTTGTTACGGTTAAAGATAGAGCTTGTCCAATTCCAGCTAGAACCACGAGGTCATTCAGTATTTTGGTGAGGCGTGTGCCCACTGCAACCATACAAAAAATCAATAAAAACTGCGGTTTCTATGATTTTACTTATACCCAAACTAATACGGTACCAATTAATCATTCTTATACAAAACTGCTGGTTGAAACGGCACCCAATAGCAATTCGTATGTTCAATATAATGGGGGTAATTATAAGTTTACTCAAGGAGGTTGGCACAAGATTCGGCTTCAACTTACAACCACTGCACCACCTTTGCCAAATGGCTGTCCGAACGACAATATTTGGGATTCTGTTTTAGTTCCCAATCCGGTTGATGTAAATATTCGTGATACGTTTAATTGTTTTGGAACACCTGTAAATGTCACTGCTAGTGGCAAGTTTGGTATTCCTTATGGTAATTCGTATCGGTATACATTGTATGATGGAGGCATGGGTTCAAATACTATTTTACGACCATTTGGGATAGATTCTAATTTTTACATAAATCCTCCAGCACCAGGGGTTACAAGTGCGTATAAAGTGCTCATTCAAGATTTAAATGGTTGTAAAGATTCTACCTTGCTCAATATTTACACCCGAGAACTGCCATTAAAAGAATTACCAAGCTCTGTAAGATATTGCTTTGGCACAACTGATACCATTGATGCAGGTAATAGCAATGGAAATGTTAATATTTGGCGTTGGAGAAAAATACCTGTTTCACCTGTGATTACTGATTCTGTAGCACAAAAAATTATACCTAGAGATAGCGGGCAATATATCGTAAGGAAAACAGACTTAAATGGTTGTTCGCAATTAGATACCATCATGGTCTATATTAACGAGCAAGTACCAGTTAGCGCTGGTCCGAACCGAACCATTTGCAGAAATGATCCACCGATAAATATTGTAGCCTTAGGTACAACAGCCGCCATTGATAGCTTTGAGTGGAGAATAATTCCTATTCCTAACCCAGATACTATTTTAACCAAAAATGCAACGTTAAGCGTTTCGCCAATTACCAATACAAGTTATCAAGTAACAGGGTTTTTAACTTATGGTGGTGTTACTTGCTCGTATGTAGATACTATGAATGTGGATGTGATTGCCTTACCTGTAATTAACAAGCCAGAGAATATGTCGCTCTGCAGAAGCACTGGTATAGTATTGCTTCCAAGTATTACTTCTACTAATAAACCCGGACAAATAACCTCAAATTGGTCTTATCCGCAAAACCCAAGCGCATTAATGGGTAACCAAGTTATTGTAGCCAACTTGGCCAACTTACCTCCAGCACCACCTACGCCACCAAGAGGTAATATAATTCGGTTAACGGTAAACGACGCTGATGGTTGTAGAATTAGGGATTCGATTGTAATCTCTGTATTCCCAGTTCCATTAATAAACGCTGGTCCTAGTAGAACGTTCTGTGATTTTGCAAGCGTATTTAATATCAATCCAGGATCACAATTATATTCACCAAACGGTGGTGCTTTGGCTACAAATGAAGAATGGATTGGTAGAGGCATATATAAGCCAAATGCGGGAATCAACTATTATGCCTTTAATCCTCAAGCAAGCGATGTATTGAGTTTGCCAGATACCAATATTATTACCTATAGGTTTACTGCAACCTTTCCTTTAAACAATGCAGTAACCTTTGTTCCTCCAGTTACAGGCTTTTTGGTTCCTTCTCCCATAGGTGGTTGTGTGGCAACAGATACTTTAGTATTTTCTGTTATCAAGACTCCCAAATTAGAGTCGGGAATTGCACCTTCTTTATGTCGTTCTGGTACTGAGGTAAATTTAGATGAACATATGCTTGGTCGTAGCACCAATTCTGCTGATTCTGCTTATAGTTTTTGGTATATTGGAGCCCCAGATCAACAATATGCCCAAGCCATCACAAATGGCAGAAGCTTTAATCCGGCAAGTTCTATATTAGAAAATTATACCAAGCAATATACTCTTATTTATGCAGATACTTCCACAACTTGCCGAGTTGCCGATACTACCACTATTCAGGTAAATGAGAATCCG
>JAKRSG010000304.1 GCA_022402405.1 Bacteroidia bacterium
CTAATTTGCACAAAACCTTGATAGGGCACTTGAGAAACCACTGGGTTGCTGCCATCGTAATTGGTATATTTTTCAAAGCCAAATAAATTAAATGAATAGCGCTTGCCTTGCTCAAAAAATGGATACCCAAACTTGTAACTTCCATTTGTGTTTTTTACTGCAATTTTTCTGTCTGAGCTAACTAATATACTATCATTTCCATCAAAGTTATTGGCAGTTACATTAGCCGTTTTGCTAATATACAAAATAGGTGTTCTTCTAAACGGACTTTGTGGATATACAAAGTTTACTTTATTAGTATCGCTTAGAATATAACATGTAGCACAGTTTGCTTGTGTATAGGTTGTATCGTAATAAGTAATGGTATCAAATGCCGCGTTGGTAGTAAGGTTTAGGTTTCCAAACTGACCTAAATCTATGTTCTCATTGTTGTTTTTAATCTGTGCACTAAATCCATAAAACAATGGAAATACTCGCAATACATATTCACCAGTTGTTGGGTTGGTTTCAGTTGTATATCTTTTAGAATAGGTTCCGCCACCAGTTGTTGTAAGGTTTATGGTAGCAACACCTATATTGTTTTTAGATTTTACTGCAGTAAGTCCGTATGGCTTTGCAAATTCTATTGGTCCGCCAACTATACGTCCTGTTAAGGTTATCTTAGTGGTATCAATAAACATTACCCTGCTTAATACATCTGCTTGGAAATTATGTTTGGCACTTATTATGGGCCAATTACCATTGTTCAAGAAAGAGTGAAAATTTTTACCTACTTTAATGGTATGCTCTCCTATAGGAACTCTTATATCAAATTCTCCGTCTGCATTTGTAACCAAAGGTGCGCCGTTTTGAATTACGATGCTTCCATCTATATACACATTTATTCCTGGTGCAGGATTGTAAATTAAGCTATCTATTGAATAACTATCTCCATAGTATACTCTTCCTTTAAAGATAAAAGAAGACGAATCTAAAAAGTCGATTCCATTATGAATGCTCGCACCTTCTCCAATAAATAAGTTTCTCAGTGCCGGACCAAAACTATGTGATTCAAAAGAAGGCACTACCTTAAAGGTTTCACCTGTACCTAAATATCTGATATTAGAAATGGTATAGTATCCATTTTCATCGGTATAATCTAGGTAAGCTAAATTATTACTGCCAGGCACTGAATTACTCCAAGTACAATTTCCGAATAATGTACCATGGTTTTCTCTTGGTTGCTGATTATTATAGTCGAACGCTTGGTCGTACACTTTGTTATGTGTTCCTAAATTCTCATCAAAGTTTAAGTACATTAATAGGTTCGGACTACTTGGTGAAACCAGTCTTCCATAGTCTTGCAGAATTCTAGTGGTATCTTTACCAATTCCCCAAATTCTAACATCGTCTATATTGCCTTGGAAAAACGATGATGCCGTACTTCCATTTTTAGCAGCACCGATAATAATTGGTCGGCTAGTATTGGTAAATGCAGTTGCAGGAATAGTGGTGCTGGCTTTAACAGAGCCATTAGATGCAATACTCAATTTAGTTCCAACCCTGCTTACCGTTATTTGTGAATATGAGTTTAAAACCAAAGGAGTATCCATTTGAACTGCATAGGTAGTGCCACCTATTCTTAATTCAAATTTTACTACAGAAGAGCTAGCAGAAATATAATCATAATGCAGTCTAAATCCACCGCCATTAATATCATCTGTTTTATTTAATAAGGTAAAATCGTTGGAAAGGTTAGTGGGTCTTACCCACATCTCTATGGTAAAGTCGCCTGTAAAACCTAAGGATGCACTGTGTGGAACTTCTACATACTGACTACTTCCATTAAAGCTTAAACTATATCCATCTGGGTTAGAAAGATTGGAGTTAGATCTTTCTGCTAATACCTTTGCGCCTTTTAGTGAGAAACCTCCTGTAAAGGTAACTCTTCCGCTTACAGAACCAGACGGACTTTTATACCCTATATCTGTTACTGTATTGGTATAGCTTGGTACAATTCCAATACAATTTAATTTTCCTCTAATGAAATATTGATATAAGAATCCAGCCACAGCCGTTTCATCATCGTACTCATTTATTCCACCCGCTATGGTAGCAATTTTAACTGAGTCGGAGGTAGAGCCCGCAATCTTTCTCCATATCTCATAGGTATTAAGCGCAACTCTTTGGTCTGTTGTCCACGAAATTTGAACTCTATTGCTATAATACCCTTTCGAAGCTTTTACAGAAGATAAAGTTGCAGATATATTTTGTTGAATATTTAATATACTAGAAACACTGGTACTGCTGCTATAAGCGCCATTCTGGTTACAAATGGAAATAGGACGAACTTGGTATCTGTAGCTCACACAGTTTTGAATATTTTCGTCGGTAAACTGCATTCTACCATTGCTAGTAGTTAATTCGTTTGGTGCTACTTGATAATCTACATTGGCTTTTCCCGTTTCTATTCTGGTTATTTTATATTCATTTACTGCAGCTAAATTTCCTGTTGGATTTACCCAACTCACTCTTACTACTTGGTTTATAGAATCAAATACGGCCTGAACCGAACTCACGGCGGTGATAAGGCCCTCGGCTTTTCCGGTTTCGGCAGTAGAATAGCTTGAAGATATACCACAATTATTGATAGCTTTTATTCTAAAATAATATTCGCGGTTCATTTCTGGAGGGGTTAGTTGGTAACTCCGTGATGTACCAGATAAACCAGAAATTACTGTTGGATTAGAAAAGGCACTTGTTTGGGCATATTCCAAAGAAAAGGATGTTGGGTTTTCTCCTCCAGAAAACTCCCAATTTATCTGAATTTTCTGGTCGCACCGGTCTGTACTAACCAGGGAAAAACTCGGTGCCGGTGGTGCGCCTTTTGTGGAACCGGAAGTTGTTACTGTATTAGATGATATGGAAACATGTGGGTTTAAACTTGTTTTCCAGACAGTTCTTACTCCAAATGTGAATGATGAGCCGGCTGGTAAAGATGAATAGGTTTTTGAAGAACCAATGGTTATGATACTTGCATCCGTATTATCGCGCGTTGTTACATACTCATAATATCCATAATTGCCACATGTAACAGAACTTTGCCATCCTTGGGAGGGTTGACTCCAAGATAATTCTACTTGACCACATAGATTTTGCGTAGCATTTAAAGAAGGTGGTGCCGATATTGTTTGTATGGAGAATGTATAGTCATTTGAGAAATAATTTGTTACATTTGGACCACCATGTCTATTTTCCCAATTGCCATCTATTCGCCATTCAGTGGCTCCTGTTGCTGAAATATTAATATCACTAGGCAACCTATTAACACCTACCCTAAGCCAATAAGTATTATTGCCATCATCAATTCTGTAGTTTGTTAAACTATTACTTCCAATAGTTGAGGACCCAGTATGACTTCCTGCTGAAAAACTAAAACCATCATAAGCTGTCGCCCTCAAATTGTGACCACCATAACCTGCAATTACGCCCTGATTACCTGAAAAATTTTGATCGTTCATATAAACCAAAATCTTCCAACTATTGCTTGTAGTTTTATATCGAATGTATGCAGTGCTTACCCAATCATCATCAGATCCAGCAAGAGTAAAGTAATTAAATAAACCAATTTGGAATTCAAATTGCCCCTTGCATTTGTCGTAACTTGCTCCAGATCCAATGTAACCATTTGCCCAGGCATAATTTCCCATCACCAATGAGGCAAAAGCCAGCATTAGCAGTTTGAGTTTTTTCATAATTGAGGTATTATTAACTGAATAATATTTAAATTTCTAAAACAAAAGTAAAATTCTAATTGTTATAACAAATCTTTTTTTCGTCTATTTGGATATTTTATACGCCATTTTGTATAAATTTTACAAAAAAGCTTGCTTCAAGTTAAAATTTGTAGTTTTTATTCTACTAAATTAAAAAGGTAAAAAGGCAGTGTGTAAATGAGAAGATTTGGTTCAGCCATTTTTTAAGATAAATAACCTAACGAGGAATTCTTTGATCAATCATCTTAAACCATAGTGGGGGTATGGCTGCAAAATACAATGTTAATTTATTTTGTTCCTTTACTTATACATGAAGTTTGACTCTGTTCTTCAATTAATCAAATTGTTAAGGTAACCTGTATTGTGCTTTGAGTTTTAATTTATTCAATTTCAGCGAATTTTTTTTTTGATTTATTTACTTCTTACTATAATTGCGATACTAAAAATTATTAATGCATGAAAATAGTAAAATTTATTACCATCTTATTGTTGGTATCAATCGTTTTTGGGGCGTGTAAAAAAGAAGAAACTGGTTTAAAGGATGGTGATTTAAAGGTTATTGTTGTTCCTACGGTTCCAGATGTGAATGTTATAGATGGAATATTTGTTAAGATTTATGATTCGTCAAGCAAAGCTAAACTGCATGAGAAAGAATTATGGGCGAAAAAGGGAGAAATAACATTCACCAATATTCCAAAGCAGAGTCTATTAGTTGAAGCAAGAATGGAGTATAAAATTAATAACAACAGATACATTGCCGAGGATGAATATACCTTTACCTATGATGGTTCAGCCAAAACGATTACCTTAAATCCACAATAATTTTTTTGCTGGAATTTTTCAATTCTCGAAAGAGTTGAGTTATATTTACAATAATCTCAGCTCTTATAGACCCTTTCACTGTTTCGTAGTTATACTTTGTTAGATTACAAAAAGAATAGCACAGAATTCTTCAAGTAAGTTTTAGATTATTACATAATTTTTGATTATGGTATTATGCTGGAATGCGTTTATCAATCATCTTAAACCATAGTGGGGGTATGGCTGCTTAATGTTTGTTATGTATACTTTGCGTTCAAATTTTCTCCCTAATAAAATCTCCAAGTTCATTTAGAATGGACCAAGTAAATTAAATAGTTTACTTTTTTACAAGAGTGCACCTGATTTTCAATCGGCAAATTTTTTAATTGAAGTACTTATTTAAGATATTTTAACAGAAATTTTTTTTTGATTTTTTTATAATGTTAAAAATAAATGGCCTATATTTAAATTAATTGGGCTGTAGGCTCGCAACTAAAATTTTAGAACAATTTAAATATAATATAATGAATTACAAATGGTTAGTTACATTTTGTTTGCCAGGGCAGGGCTCTAAAATGTTTAAAGAAATTATTGAAGCCAATCAATGGTCTCATGCAAAAGCCTTATTGGAGGCTAAATATGCGGGCATTGTTATTAAAAATCATACAACTATTAAATAGAAAATTAAAATCAACCAAATAAATATAATTATGCAAAACATTAAACATCAATTATCAAATCAAGGGATTTACACACCAACTTGGGAAATTCGATTTTTACTTTTAGGTACATTTAATCCTAAAGGAGGGGATAGCGTTAGATATTATTATGGAAGGCATAGAAATCAAACTTGGAAAATTTTGTCTGAGATTTTTTGTGATAAATTAAATCCAAATAGTGACGATTTTTTTGATAAAATTAAGAAACATAAAATAGCTTGTATGGATATGATTCATGAAGTGAATGTGCCCTTAAATATGACTGATATGGTTATAGGTTCAGGATATAAAGATAGTAATATAATAAATAAATCAGTAATTAGAACCTACAGAACAGAAGCTATATTGGATATTATAAAAAATAATTCTCAAGTGCATGTTTTTTCCACTTGGGGTATTGGTTCATCATTACAAGAATGGAATATTGAAGTAAAGAAGATTAAAAATATAATTCCACTTGTTTCACCCAGTATGGCTGCAAAAGTTCCTAAAGGTGCTCAAAAATTTAACTATATGTTAAATGATTGGAAAAATAAATTGAATTATTCATGCAATAAAGAAAATATCTTATGAATCAATTTAAACATTGGTCAGGAAAAATTAGGATTAAACCAAAGTTTAATTTTCAAAAATTACGAGACCTGCCAAATGGCTGGTTTAATTTCGGCGAATACAAAGAAGCAATAGAGAATGTGGTTTTTGAATATATGGGTGAGCCAAATTTTGCCGAATTAAATTTCAATTTGAGAAATAAGGTTGGAACTTTATGCCATGTGAAATATATGTTTCATCATGGTGCTAATATTGTAGATAGTGATCAACTCTTGCTGGAGTTAAATCTTCGTCATATATGTATTTCTTCTGCCAAGTGTATTTTCCTTTGTGACGCCAGAGTCATTTTTAGTAGTTTAATGCTTCCGAATGAAGATGATGATATTGTTGATGATTTTAGCTTTAATATTATTATTGAGTTTGAAAATGTTAATAAGCTAGATGAAGTTTTAAAACACCTCACTAAATCTTTAAATATACCTATTTGGAACATACAGAATAAAAAAAATGTTGGGGATATTATTGATGGGAATTTCACATGGGAACAGCTAGGCAGGATTGAATTGGAATATTATAAGACACTAAAGTTCATGGAGTATAAAAATGAGGTACATATTTCTGTTTATACTGATAACAAGAAGATGAATTTCAGTTCTCCTGTTTCCTTTGTTGTTATGCATAGGTATATGGATTATTTTATATCATTTGATAGTCAGAATAAAATGTCTACTCATGTTTTAAACACTGATGATCAAATGGAGGATTATGGCAGTTTTTATGGTGATTTTAAGGGGAATGCTTTTTATATTGAAAATGTGCTTTTATTTAATGGTTTAATTTTAATTTTCGGTAGGGTTAAAATAGATTTTTCAGTTGATGAATATGATTATTACAAATGTTGTTTGAGTTTTAAATCATCTAATTTGAGCTTTGTAAATTTATCTCAACATTTAAATATTTATTTACAAAGCTATTGGAATTTACAAGAGGTAGCATTTGATGGTTTCGAGGCACAATAGGTAGATTATTTGCATCAGAGATGCTACATGTTGAAGCCAGTTTAAAGTTGGCTATTAGCCTCTTTAAACTGCCTTTTTTTAATTACGAAAATTTATCAGAGCATAACGTAAAGATAAATTTTCAATTTCAATATTTCTTGCAAGTTGTTTGACCCAATTTTCAGGGATATTGTCAAAACCATACATTATGCCTGCAAGTCCACCTGTAATTGCAGCGGTTGTGTCGGTGTCGCCGCCAAGGTTAACAGCTTTTAGCACTGCATCCCGATAATTTTCTGTAGTTAGTAAACACCAAATACTTGCTTCTATTGTGTGTAGTACATATCCGCTACTATTTATTTCCGACTCTTTTTTTTCTGAAATATTGCCTTTTAACAGAGTATTAAACATCTCAATTTCTGATTCTGATATATCTAATCTTTCTAAAAATTCAGGAATTTCTTTTTTTAATTTTTCATAAACTTTGAACTTATCTTTTCCCCTTCTAATTTTTCTTGCAAATTCTAAGTAATAATGACAGGCAATAA
>JAKRSG010000305.1 GCA_022402405.1 Bacteroidia bacterium
CACTACCTTCATCGCAATATGCTATTTGTAAATCGTTACCAATAGCACAATGCTTAACAGGAAAAGGATATTTAATCATTTGTTCTGCGAGTATAAAGCTTATATTTGAAGAAAATTCTATCGGTGCAAAAAAAGATATTAGTTTTACGCTTTAGTTCTATTGGCGACATAGTTCTTACCACTCCCGTGCTAAGATGCCTCAAAAAACAAGCACCCAATTCCGAAATACATTATCTTACCAAAGCCGCCTTTGCTCCTATTTTAGAAAATAATCCTTATGTGCACAAGGCTCATGTGTTAGATAAACATCCTTTGCTCAAAGCACTCGATTTAAAAGCAGAAAAATTCGACCTCATCATAGATCTGCATCATAACCTACGCACCTTATTTATAAAACAAGTATTATCTATACCAGCTTATTCTTTCCCCAAACTAAATATAGAAAAATTTATGTTGGTGCAATTTAAGCTGAACCTAATGCCGCAGGTACATATCGTGGATAGATACATGTCTACACTACATGCTCTTGGTATCAAAAATGATGGGGAAGGTCTCGATTATTTTATACCTCAAAAAGATTGGCTGAACCAATGGAATGGGTTCAAACCGAATGAAGAAGATTACTATACATGGGCTATTGGTGCGCAACATTTTACCAAGCGTTTGCCTAATCATAAAATCATTGAAAAGGCCGCACAGCTGCCACATAAGGTAGTGCTCTTGGGCGGAAAAGAGGATATGCAAAATGCGCAGATAATACAGGAGGCATTGGGAGATAGGTGCGTAAATGTGTGCGGACAAATTAACTTAAATCAGTCGGCTTCTCTAGTTGCACAAAGTTTGCAATTGTTTACCAATGATACCGGACTCATGCACATAGCTGCTGCTCTTAAAATACCGGTGGTTTCGTTTTGGGGAAATACCGTTCCAGCCTTTGGCATGACACCCTATTATGGCTCTCATGCAGTGCCCAATAAAATAGTAGAAAACACACAGATAGCCTGCAGACCTTGTAGCAAAATCGGACATCATGCTTGTCCGAAAAAGCATTTTAACTGCATGGAAAGTTTATAAAATACTAAGCAATAAAATCGCTCAAATAAGCATACTTAGGCATTAATTTGCCATCCATAGCAATGGTAGCATTCGCTATTATTTGCTCCGAATCTTCTTCTAACAAATAAGGCAAAACATGCCTTACCAATTGCTCGCCAAATTCCAAACTAGCATCATAAGGCAACTCACAAGGCAAGTTAGAAACCGCTTGAACATCTATGGCATTTGGCAAAAAAGGCTTTATCTCTTTCTCTGTATACACATTGTAACCATAAAATGGATTGCCTATAGTAGAACTGCGCAAAGTAGACGGAACCGGACCCGGAATATCGCATGAAACATCCGAAATAATCTTAATTCTAAACGCGCTATCTTTCATCTCCTCATGCGTAAAAAAAGGCTCAATACCTGCTTTCCAAAACACGGCATTTATAAAAATATCTGCCTTCTGCGTATAAGGTTTAAAGCAACTTTTATAGTCCTCCGGATGCTTGTAAAAATCGGCCTTATCCCATGGTCGACCATCTTTGCGCTCGTAATAATCTTCGCTACGCAACTGCACAAACACCGGCTTATTATGGTCTTCTTCTAAAAACTCTTGCCTGCTTACTTCCTGTATTTTCAGCTTCCGCAGAAACTCCATACAACCATGCGCTACTCTTCCATCGCCGCACAAAACAATGCGCGTTGGAGGAATTTGCAAGCCCGCATACTCTTTTAACAAAGCATCATAATTAGGCAACTCGTTGGCAGGTTTTAGGCTATAATATCCATACTTTTTACCCAACATCAACAGGGCATAATGCGCCCCAACTATGCCGGCAAATCTACCAAATCCAATAATTCTATTGCCTGCTTCCCAGGTTAATGTTTCGTAATCTACTAAGCGAATATTTTTCTTTAAAATACTGCGTAATAAATCGCGATTATGTACTTGCTTTTTTATGGTGTGCGAGAAAAATAAATAGGTCTTATCTGCCAATAATTGTTCTACCGGCACTTCTTTTACACCCAATAATATATCACATTCACTTAAGTCCTCCTGCACCGTAATGCCTGCTTCTCTATAAGCATCGTCGCTAAAACATCTAAAAGGCGCTGGCTGAACCAATATCTTTACGTCAGGAAAATACTTCATCAACTCCACACAATGTGCCGGACTCAAAGGCGTGCGTAAGTCGGCCGGTTGTTTTCCTTCTCTTATAATACCAATCGTTTTATGCATGTTATCTAATGTAATATTACCGCACCTATGCGTTGCGATATCAATTGTTGTTTATCTTTTAGCAATTTATAAACCTCCATGTTTAGGTTCAAATCGTCTTCTAAATTTTTTTCTTGGGCCTCTTTTAACTCATTTTGTACCTGCGTTAAAAGCTTGTTTAAATGATGCTTCTCCAAATACAATAAAGCAGATTGTACATCTTTAATCATAATCTCTTCAGGCGTATCCATTACCACATCGTATTTGCTCACCCAACGCGGGCTCATCTCATGTTGCGTTACCAACAAACTCGCGGCTGCAGAGGACAATATAGGGTTGCTATGATGCACAAATGTATCGGTAGTAAACTCTATATTTTGCAAGATATAATTCTTAAACTCTTGCAAAAATAAGCGCATTACCTCGTGTTCAAACTGCACTTCATCTTGTTCTATCTTAAACAAAATATACTCGGCAATATTCTTGTAACCCTCCAATGGTTTATGTCCGTGTTGAACCAATAATTTAATGATGTAATGCTCTTGTTCATACTTAGGCGAATCGGCCAAAATCTGCGCCAGCTCTTCGCTGTGGGGAATCTCTTTTGGTTCAGTACTAATCCATTCTTTCTCTTTGGCACTTAAAAAACCGTTCCTACTTTTGTTGAGTTCAGCAATTAAAAGCTGCTCATTCAGCTCCAATAATGTAGCGCATTCGCGTATAAACGCCATGCGTTTTATGCCATCCGGAATCTTGCTAATACTCTCTACAATATCGCGTGTTACCTGCGCCTTTTTGAGTGGATCATTCGCGGCATCTTGCAACAAAAGCTTTACCTTAAACAAGATAAAATCTCTGGTCTCTTGTTGTAAAAATAATTGGAATTGGTTCGAACCAACCTTTTTTGCATAGCTATCTGGGTCTTCTCCATCCGGAAACAAGAGCACTTTTACATTCATGCCTTGCTCCAATAACATATCTATGCCTCGTAAACTAGCCTTAATACCGGCAGCATCGCCATCGTACAAAACCGTTACATTGTCGGTATGGCGCTTAAGTAACTTTATCTGGTTCTCGGTTAAGGATGTACCGCTAGAGGCAACCACGTTCTCCACTCCTGCTTGGTGCATGGAGATTACATCGGTATAGCCTTCTACAAGGTATACAAAATCTAACTGCCTAATAGCAGTTTTAGCAAAGAACAAACCGTAAAGCTCGTTGCTTTTGTGGTATAATAATGTCTCGGGAGAGTTAACATACTTGGCGCTTTTATCGTCCTTTTTGAGCTGACGGCCCGCAAAGGCAATCACCTTTCCTTGCGTATTATGAATGATAAACATTACCCTGCCTCGGTAGGCATCATACTGCTTCCCCGATTCGTTCTGCTTAACCAAGCCGCCTTTAAAAAGTAAATCGGGGTTAAACTGCATATCCACCGCGGCATTGGCCAGGTGATCCCACGAATCTATGCTATATCCCAACTTAAACTTGCGAATGATATCTTCTCTAAAACCGCGCTCTTCAAAATACGATAAGCCTATGTTTTTACCTTCTTCCGATTCCCATAACTGCTTCTCAAAATACTCTGCCGCCCAATTATTAAGCACCTGCAAACTCTCCTTCTCCGAACGAATAGCCTTCTCTTGATCGATGTTTACATTCTCTTGCTGCGGCCACTCTATGCGGTATCTGTCGGCCAACGACTTTAATGCCTCAATATAGCCCAAGCCATCGTGCTCCATAATAAAATTAACAGAGTTACCAGCCTTACCACAGCCAAAACACTTGTAAATTCCCTTGGCAGGCGACACCGAAAAAGAAGGCGTTTTCTCATTATGAAACGGACACAAGCCCGTTAAATTAGCCCCACGCCTCTTCAACCTAACATAATCTCCCACCACTTCTTCTATATGAGCAGCGTGTATAATTTCTTCTATTTTACTTTGTGGTATCACGAGGTTTCGAAGATAGGGATTTTTGGAGAATGAATTATGAAGTATGAATTATGAAGTATGAAGTATGAATTATGAATGAAGGCCAATTATGCTTTGCCAGCCCTGAAAGGGCGCTATCCACTAACGATGGGTATGGCCCATCGAAAACACCCCTTCGGGGCTAACAGCAGTTCCTCCCAAGCGCCAGCGAGGAACCGCATAATTGCCTTTCATTCATAATTCCTAATTCATAATTCAAAATTCCTCCACTTATACCTAAAACTTTTCATATATTTGCAGAAAGTTTTAGCTATAACTAAAACTTTCTATAAAGACTTACTATATAATGCTAACCTTACCTAAAAATATTTACCAAAGATCTGCTTATTTAGATAAGATAAAACCTTTTATAAATAAGGGACTAATAAAAGTCATTACGGGTCAGCGTAGGGTTGGTAAAAGCTATTTGCTTTTCCAAATAATGGAGCTAATTTTAACTGAATCCCCTGAAGCAGAAATTATTTATATCAATAAGGAGGATTTGCAATTTAGCGCCATTACGAATGCAGAAGAACTAAATAATTATGTGCTGGAAAGGAAAAATAAGAATGGCTTTACTTATGTTTTTGTCGACGAAATCCAGGATATTGAACAATTTGAATTGGCCTTAAGGTCGCTATTATTATTGTCGGATATCGACCTATACATCACCGGCAGTAATGCCAATTTATTGGCTCAAGATATAGCTGGAGTGTTAAGTGGACGAAGTATAGAAATAGTGGTTCATAGTCTCTCTTACCCCGAGTTTTTGGAATTTCATCAACTGGCAGATGAATCCAATTCTTTAGAAATGTTTATGAAGTATGGCGGACTTCCATTTTTGAGAAACTTAGAGCTAACTGATTTAATTGTTTTCGAATACTTGAAAAACATTTACCACTCTATCATCTACAAAGACATTATCAATAGGTACGAAATTAGAAATGTTCCTTTCTTAGAACAATTGGTAACATTCTTGGCTGGAAACATTGGTAGCATTTTTTCTGCTAAAAAAATAGCCGACTTCCTCAAATCTCAACAAACAAAAATATCTCCAAATCAGGTCCAAATATTTGTTAACTATTTATCAAACGCCTTTTTAATTCATGTCGCCACACGATTTGATATACAAGGAAAAAGAGTATTCGAAATAGGAGAAAAATATTACTATGAAAACTTGGGTATAAGAAACGCCTTATGGGGGTATAAAATTCAGGATAAAGGCAAAATCATAGAAAATATAGTTTACAATCACCTTTTATTCAAAGGATATAAAGTGCATGTAGGCTCGCTCGGTAGCGAAGAAATAGACTTCTATTGCATTAAAGACAATGAAATTTGTTACATCCAAGTAGCATTGTCCATCTCAGAAGAAAAAACGATTCAACGTGAATTTGGTAACCTTTCAAAAATCAAAGACAATTACCCAAAAATAGTTATAACCTTAGACCCATTCGAAGGAAATACCTACGAGGGAATCCAAATTTTTAGCCTGAGAAATTTTCTTTTGAATTATGAATTATGAAGTATGAAGTATGAAGTATGAATTATGAAGTATGAATGAAGGCCAATTAGCTTTGCCAGCCCTGAAAGGGCGCTATCCACTAACGATGGGTATAGCCCATCGAAAACACCGTAGAAGCAGAAAATCACACCCTTTCAGGGCTAATATGACGCGGATATGTTATATGATAGGGCTTCACCCTATCTTAAAGTATAAAGCCCCTTCGGGGCTAAAAGCAGTTCCTCCCAAGCGCCAGCGAGGGATCACATAATTGGCCTTCATTCATAATTCATAATTCATAATTCATAATTAGTTTTCATTGGCCTTCATTCCTAATTAACCCAAACATGAAAAGGAATCAATTCCATTTTTAAGCCATTTTCCTCAAACATATCAGACTGATTAAAGGTAATAATTTGGCCATAATCTAATCCGAAAAATTGCATAGCCTCCTTTAATCCTTGAATTTCTCTCGATAAATTATTTTCATTTAGTTGCCAACAAACCTGAATCACATACTTTGCCTTTTTTTTCTCGAATATCACAAAATCGCATTCCCGTTTTTCTGAAAAATAAAAAACTTCCGTCCACTTTCTCCGTATCTCCATAAACACTAGGTTTTCCAATAAGCGCCCTTCGTCGGCGCTTGCCGATAAAGAATTCACTTCTATAAATCCATTATCAATGCAATACACCTTTTTGGCATTCACCATTTGCACCTTAGGCGAATAACTATATTTGGGTAAGAAAAAAAACAAATATGCATCACTCAAATATTTCAAATACTCACTCATAGTGCTCGAAGAAGAAATTTCAAAAATCTTCCGCAAACTGTTGCCCGTTACTGGTTTCCCAACATTTGACACCAACCACACCGCTAATTGCTGTAACACCAAATGTTGTTTTAAATGATATCGAACGGCGATATCTCGTATCAAGATATCATTAAACACCTGCACCAACACCTCCGGCAATTTCGTCTTTAAAAACTCAGGAAAGCCGCCTCCTTTTAAGTATTGATAGGTGTTTTCGGCACTCGAATCCTGCTTTATAAACTCTAAATACTCTAGGTATGAAAAGGGAAAAAGCTCTTTGGTAATATGCCTCCCGGTTAACTTAGTTCCCAACTCTTTACTTAACATCTCCGCATTCGACCCACTTATAAATATAGAATATCCTTCGTCTAATCTAAACCTCACAAAACTCTCCCATTGAGGCACATTTTGTATTTCATCAAAAAAATAAATCTCTACTTTTCGCTCCTCAGCAATCTGATGCAAACGGTTAAAATCCTCCAAACTAAATCCTGCTAACCTCGGATCTTCAAAATTTACATATACCGCAGTATCTTTGCTCTCCTCATGAATCTGTTGCAAAAGCGTACTTTTTCCACAACGTCGAATCCCCGTAACTATCAAAGCATGCGACTGTAAGGTGTTCCATTTGCTTTTCTCATTTCCCAAATGCCGTGGCTGACCCAAATCCTTACCTACCAAGCGCCTACGCTGAGATTCTATTACCTGCTCTATCGTTTTTGTATCTATCATAAAAAAGCTTTCGCCACCAAAGATAAGAAGTTTTCGCTGGAAAAGAAAGAATTATGAATGAAGGTCAATTATGCTTTGCCAGCCCTGAAAGGGCGCTATCCACTAACGATGGGTATAGCCCATCGAA
>JAKRSG010000306.1 GCA_022402405.1 Bacteroidia bacterium
AAACATGATACTTTATCATTCCAAAAAATGTATATAAACACCCAAAATCATATGCGATATCATGAAAAATATTTGGACTTAGAAAAATCAAACGTTGATATACTTACTTTTGAAAATAGTACCTGGGTAAAGATGATTTTAGATTTAAGATGAGTGAACACGATTGTTTGGTAGTATTGGGTCCGACGGCAAGCGGAAAAACCAAGCTAGCTGTTGAGTTGGCTGGACAATTAAATGCTGAAATTATAAGCATAGATTCTCGCATGGTATATAAATATATGAATATTGGAACTGGCAAAGACCTTGACGAATATTTTTATCAAAACAAACCCATTCCTTATCACTTGATAGACATTTGTGAGCCAAATGAAAACTACCATATATACCAATTTCAACTCGATTTTAAAAAAGCATTTAACTCCCTTAGAAATCAATCTATACTACCCATTTTATGCGGAGGCAGCGGCTTGTACTTGGAGGCAGTAATAAATGATTTTGCCTTTACTGCAGTGCCAGGAAACGAAGAATTAAGACAAAGGCTAGACCCAGAATCATTAGAAAATCTTCACAAAATATTTGATACATATAAGCACCATGCTTTCAAAGAAACAGCGGATTTAGGAAGCAAAAAAAGAGCTATAAGAGCCATAGAAATAGCACATTATTTATCCGAAAATACAAGTTTTGAATTACCTCAACCACAACCCTTAAAACCATTAATTATTGGATTAAATCCAAAGGTAGAACAACGAAGAGATTCTATTTTAAATAGACTAAGTATCCGCCTAAATCAAGGGCTTGTTGAGGAGGTAGAACACTTATTAAGCATCGGAGTTGGTTCAGACAGATTGATGCAATTTGGCCTAGAATACAAGTTTGTTATGATGTACCTTAACCAAGAAATTAGTTTGGAAGAGATGAAAGAAAAACTTTGTATTGCTATACAACAATTTGCTAAAAGGCAAATGACCTATTTTAGAAAAATGGAAAAATCTGGACTGCTAATTCATTGGTTTGGAAATCGCGAAGAAGCTTTGGATTGGTTTAATTGTAACGAACTTAAAAAATGAACTCTACTCGTCATACCGAAAATTTGCATATTTTACTTTGGTTATTAAAAGATATTTGTTGGATAAAAGGCTGGCAAATAGCTGGCACTTTAGTGTTTTTTCCAACCATAATTTTAGCTATTTATATTTATTTAAAAACCATCAAACATCCTTTAAGTAGCTGGGTGAACCTATCTGTTTTAGCTTGGATTTCTGCTAATTCTTGTTGGATGTTTTCGGAGTTTTACGAATGGAATTTAGAATGGCTGAGCACTAGTTTTTTTATTTCGGGAATTGTTTTTATTGGTGTTTACCTTTATAAATTAAACGATAGAAAAAAAGCAAAAAGCTAAAACATCGTTTTTCATGATTTTTTTTTATATTTGAACTATCGTAATTTAAATGATATGAAAAAAATTTACTTAAGCCTCTTTAGTTTAGTTCTAAGTTTTGCCGCCATGGCACAATGTACACCAGATGCATCTGTAACCAAACCAGGTATTTCTCCTTTTAAACTGCCTGATGGAGTAACGGGTCAGCCATACTCACAAGTAGTAACATTAATGGTTCCGCGCGATTCTAGTATTATGTACCAAGGTAATATGTACAATGTTGTTATAGACTCGGCATCGGTTGTTTCTATAAGTGATTTACCAACAGGATTTGGATACGAAGCCAACAAAGCTAGCAGAACCTGGAATGGTGGAGAAAGAGGCTGCGCAAGGCTTTTCGGCAATCCAATAGCCAGCAGTGTGGGAGATTATGTAGTTAAAGTAAAAGTAAGAACTTTCTTTAAAATTGTTGGATTAGCCACTCCATTAGATCAATTAGATTCTAGCACCATCGATTTTAGAGTAGTTATGGGAAGCTCGCTCAACGAGATTAACCAAGCTCATAAACTAGTTGCTTACCCAAATCCAGCTAAAGAAGAATTAAACATAGAATTGCCTATTTATTCTAAACAAACAAGCTTTAGTGTATTTAATTTAATGGGTCAAAATATGAATATTAACTCAGAAATTTCTTCCCAAACAAACGAAGTTAAGTTTAATATTAGCAATCTTCCAAGTGGAATTTATATGGTTTACGGTTTAAGCGATAACAAACCTTACCAAGCACGATTTATTAAAGAATAATGTTAATACTAAATCATAGCTCGCATATGCGGGCTATGATTTATTTACCTTCTTGATTCCTAACAAAAGGGAGTTTCCAATTACAATTACATCACTAAAAGCCATAGACAAAGCCCCTAACATAGGATGCATATATCCAGCTGCAGCCAAAGGAATACATAAAATATTATAAAAAAACGCCCAAAACAAATTCTGTTTTATCGTTTTATAAGTCTGCCTGCTAATGATATGTGCTTCGCTTAAGGCAGCAATATCTTCGCGCATCAAAACCACATTAGCAGCCTGAATAGCAATATCACTTCCTTTAACAAAAGAAACACCCACAGATACCTTACTCAAGGCAGGTGCATCGTTTACACCATCGCCCACCATTACAACCGACTCCTGCTTTTGCCACTCGGTAATTTGCTCCAGTTTTTCTTGCGGTAACTTTTGAGCATAATACTCTTTAACGCCCAATTCCTTTGATAGACTTTCTACCTTTTTTAAACTATCACCACTTAAAACAACAGAGTTTAATTCTTGCTTATTAAAATACGAAATAAGCTCTTTTGCACCAGGTTTTATCTCATCTATCAACGAAACACCCGCCACAATTTTGCCGTTTTTACTCAATAATAAATCAGAATTACGTTCTGGCGCTTGCAACCATCTGGCTGAACCAAATCTCCAAACATTGCCATGAATATCCTCTGCCTGCATACCTGCCCCCTTCTCTTCATGCACCTTTTTAAACTCTATAGGAGTATGCTCCCAAGCACTAAACTCACTTACAAAAGCTTTTGCAATTGGGTGCGATGACCTTCTTTCAAGAGACACCATAAGGTTTCGTAATTCAGCTTCAGAATTTGGTTCGAACCAAAAATTGGAAAAAGCAAAATGTCCGGTACTTAGCGTCCCTGTTTTGTCGAAAACAATCTTTTTGCTTTTGGCAAATTCTTCCAAAACACTTCCACCTTTAATCAAAATGCCTCTTTTAGCCGCTTTACCTATGCCCACCATAATAGCTGTTGGCGTGGCTAATCCCATGGCACACGGACAAGATATAACCAATACAGCAACCGCTCTTAGCATACTTTGGGCTGAACCAATCTCTAAATAGAAATATGAAAATAAAAAGGTTGCTAAGGATATTAAAATAACTGCCGGCACAAAAATAGCACTTATTTGATCTCCTAATTTTTGAATGTTAGGCTTATTTGATTGAGCCTTTTTTACCATTTCGATTATTTGCGACAGTACCGTATCTCGCAATTGTTTGCTAACTGTTATTTGCAAATTTCCATTTAACAAATGGGTTCCACCAATTACATTTGAACCAATTGTTTTGTGTACAGGTAAACTTTCTCCACTCATTAAACTCTCGTCGCAATCGGCCTCTCCTCCAATTACAACTCCATCTATGGGCACAATATCACCTGTATTGATTTGAATTTTATCTCCCTTTTGCAATAGCTTTACTTCTGTTTCTGCATACGAAACAACGCCATCACGTTCAATGATTAATTGAGCAGTGGCAACCTGTAAATTACTTAAGCTTTGAATGGCATTGGTAGTTTTCTTAACAGAACGTTTCTCTAATACGTTTCCAAATAAAACCAAGGTAATGATGCTAGCACCTGTTTCGTAGAATAAAAACTTATGAACTTCGTGGGTGCCTTGATAATAAAAAGTACCAAAAACACTGTAAAATAAAGCAGATGCTGCACCTATAAAAATGAGCACATCCATATTTGGAACTCCAGAGCGAAGGCTATTGATTGCAGATTTACCAAAAAAGTATAATCCTAATGCATAAACCGGAACAGATAAAATCAATTGCACAAACGGATTATGCAATGGCGCCCACGACACAAACATGTGCAACATGAGCGGTATAGTAAAAATTAGACTAAAGATGAGCTTATGCTCAAGTGATGCTAGGAGTTTTTTTTTTCGTTGCTAGGCGCTGCATCTGGCACTCGAACCGTATATCCCAAATCCTCTATACTTTCTGTTATCTCAGTTATTGGCTTTGAACTTACATTTTCAAACCTAACCTCTCCACTAGCAAAATTAACATCTACAGACTGCATGCCTTGTTTTTCTAAACGTTTCTTAACGCCCATAGCACAATTAGCGCACGACATTCCCTCTACGATTAATTCTTGAACGGCAGTTTCATTTGATACCATGTAGCAAATATAACACTAATCTTTATTGGCAAAAATGATTTATATTTTAAATAGAAAAATTTGACCAACAAAAACTAATTTGCCATTTATTAAGTTGATTTATTGTATTAACTACATTGAATTTACATGATACAAAACAAGAAAAGTATATTGTTCTTAGTGTTAGGCAGTTTTTTTATAGCAAATGCTATTTTAGCAGAATTTATTGGCGTTAAAATATTCTCCCTCGAACAATCTCTTGGAATTAGGGAGGCAAATTGGAATATTTTAGGTGAGACCCTTTCTTTTAATATGACAGTTGGAGTTATTATTTGGCCTTTAGTATTTATTCTAACCGACATTATAAACGAGTATTACGGAAGGAAAGGAGTTCAGTTTTTATCATATCTCGCAGCCATATTAATCGCCTACTCATTTATCATTGTATTTGCAGGCATTAAATTACCATCTGCCGAATTTTGGAAAGTACGAGAAACAGAGTCGGGAAGTTTAAATATGCAACTTGCCTATAGCCAAATTTTTGGTCAGGGTTTATGGATTATCATTGGCTCATTAGTTGCTTTTTTAATTGGTCAAATAACAGATGTAACCGTATTTCATTACCTCAAAAAGAAAACAGGTGAAAAGAAATTATGGTTGCGAGCAACAGGATCAACGCTAATTTCGCAGCTAATAGATAGCTTCGTGGTTTTGTTTATTGCCTTTTATCTGGGTGCAGGTTGGGATATAAAGTTGGTATTAGGAATAGGCCTAGTAAACTACATTTATAAACTAAGTGTGGCATTGCTTTTAACACCTTTATTATATGGCGTTCACCACATCATAGACAGCTATCTTGGTAAAGAATTAGCAGAATCTATGATGCGGGAAGCCCATCAAGATGCGTAGCTATTATCTAGCAGAAGCTGCATTATAATACTGAATAGCCTTTGGCATCCATTTGTTTAGGTTTGCAATACGCGTGCTCGGACTAGGATGAGTACTCAAAAATTCTGGCGTTTTTCCTCCACCGGCACTCATACGTTGCCAAAATGCAGGCGCAACTCTAGGGTCGTAACCTGCCATTGCCATAAAATACAAACCCATTTCGTCTGCTTCAGACTCATGCAATCTGCTAAATGGAAGCATTGCACCTACTTGAGTTCCTATGCCATAAGCTGTAGCAAATAATTGCTGTGTTTCCTGACTTTTATTAGCAACAGCAGCAGATAATGCAACACCACCCAACTGTTGAGCTAAACCTTGGCTCATGCGTTCATTACCATGTCGAGCAATGGCATGCGCTATTTCGTGCCCCATAACCACCGCTACACCAGCCTCATCTCTACAAACAGGCATAATTCCTGTATAAAAAACTATTTTTCCGCCAGGCATACACCAAGCATTAACCGTTTTATCATCCACTAAGTTAAACTCCCATTTAAAACCTGCTACCCTATCACCCATTTTATTGGCTTGTAAATAACTAGTAATTTGCTTCGATAAACGATCTCCACAACGCTTAACCATGGCTACTTCACTTCCACTTGTTACAACCTTATTGCTTGATAAAAACTGATTATAACTCGTTAAACTCATACTCATTAATTCGCTTTCGGGTAATAAACCCAATTGTTTTCTGCCAGTTACAGGCACCTTACTGCACGAACCAAAGAGCATTCCTCCTATCAGCAACATTAAAAAAGACTTCTTCATTTTATATGGATTATTTTCTTGTTAAATAGATTATTCGTTCATTTTGATTTCCGTCGCCGGTATCCTTATAACCGGTTAAAACCATTTTATCTTTGCTTATTTGTTGAACCAAATATGACATGTTTTCCCAATCAATTTCATTAATGAACAATGTTTTTGAGGAAGCTGTATAGCGCCAAGTTATACCAAAGTCTGAACCTAAAAAACTTACAACACCCGTTTTTAAATCACTGTTAAAAGTATAAACACCGTAGTTATATTCTGTTTCTAAACGTACTTTTACTTTATTTGGATAAATATCGTTAACAATTACACTATCTCGATTCCAAGAACCAACAAAATCAATACTTGCAGAGGTATCAGGTGTTGGTTCATCTGATGAATCTGGCTGACAAGCGGCTAAAATCAATAGCAACACCCAGATAAGAGTTTGTAATTTTTTCATATTTTATTTTTGTGTAAAAATAGCACTTATGCAGTTAAAAATAAAATAACATATTTAATGGCTTTTTAACTTAATATTGCCATATGCTTTCTTTTGTATACATATTATTAGGTTCGAACCAAGGTGATGCTAAAAAAAATCTTGAACAAGCCATTATAAGCCTAGAAGAAAAGCTTGGCAAGGTGGTTCATTATTCTTCTATATATAAAACAGCCGCTTGGGGAAACACCCAACAAGACCCGTTTTTAAATCAGGTTGTGCTGATCCAAACCAAACTAAATGCAGAAGAAACTCTTGCTACCAACCTAGAAATTGAGCGCTTGATGGGAAGAACTAGAAATATAAAATGGGAACCTCGCATTATCGATATAGATATTCTATATTACAACGATGCTATTATTAAAACAGAAAGCTTGCAGGTACCGCATCCCCAAATGACAAGTAGGAGATTTACACTCATTCCCTTAGTAGAAATTGCCCCTAACTTTATGCATCCAGAATTACATAAAACAAGCAAGGAACTGCTAAAAGAGTGTATAGATACACTCGAAGTGGAAAAAATGAGTGTAAACTAATACGATAATTGCTGCATTTTTGTAAGCTTGAACTCGGAACTTCCATATAATTTTATTGCCATTGAAGGTAATATTGGTGCAGGTAAATCTACACTGGCTGGCCTATTGGCTAAAGATTGGAATGCTCAATTAATATTGGAAGAGTTTGAAGACAACTCCTTTTTACCCAAGTTTTACGCAGATGCCAGACGGTATGCGTTTCCATTAGAAATGAGCTTTTTGGCCGCTAGGTTCAACCAGTTAAAAAACCAATTACCAGGGCAAGATTTGTTTAAAAAGCTTATTGTATCTGATTATATTTTTGCTAAGTGTTTACTCTTTTCAA
>JAKRSG010000307.1 GCA_022402405.1 Bacteroidia bacterium
AGTCAAAAAATATTGCTTTACTTCGTGAAATGAACCAAGAGTTAGCCCAAAATACATTTGAATTATTAGCTAAAGATTTTGATCTCCAGCCAAGAGTGGGTGAAGAGCAAATAAAAGCGGCTTTAACAGAGGCTTTGGTTCAGCTCTTATTACACGATTTAGAGAAGCTGTGGAATATTTTGTACCGAATAGATGTGAATGAAAGGAAGGTTAAGCAAGTGTTTGAAGGGAACGACCCCAAAGAAATTGCGCCTCAGTTGGCTGATTTAATATACAAACGCGTGGAGCAAAAAGCCCTCACGCGTTTGAGATATAAGGCAGATTAATTACAGCCCGGAATTTTATATTTGAAGACTTTATTAAATAAGTCTACATGTAGGTTGTATTTTCTGGTTGTAGCATCGTATTTTAGATTACCAATATAGGCAGTGTCTGTAACAACGCCACTTTGATTTTTAATTAATCCCATAATCTTTTCAGACGCTTTGCCAGATAAGATGAACCTATTAGATAGTTCTTGTTGATTTATTGGACTGTAAACAAACATGGTATACTCAATATTTGGTAAAAGAGAATAATTTCCTTTTCCGCCGTTTAAGTATAATTTTCCTGTAATATCCGGACAACCTTCTCTTCTATAGTTTATAGTTTGATCTGGAAGTGTTACTTTACTACCTGTTTTGCAAATTAAATCAGTGGTAACTTCTAGAGGGGCAAAGGTGTATTTGCTCATAAAATCATCTGTATTGTAATCAACATTAAAAACAAAAGGTGAACCTACATAATTGCAGGTATTTATTCTCTCAGTTTTCTTATACAGAACAGGTTTTCCTTCACATTTATTAATTGAATGATCGAGGGTTACAAATATAGTTGCCTCATCTTCTCCTGCAAATGAGGCAATTTTAATCCCGTTATCGGGGTTGTAAGGAGAGAATGTACCGTAAAAGTATTGGTGCTTAGTTCTAATGGTATAATCAATGTTAAAGTTTAATAAATCTATATCTTTAGTATTCCAATTTATAGTTCCAAATCCACAACCTGTTTCGATTGTTTTATAGAAAAAGAAGCGATTTGTTTGAAATAAATTATTCTCAAAAGTGAAGGTTTTACTACCTGTTAGTATGCCTAAATCTTTGTTTGGAATTACAGATTCAACAGCAAAATACTTATTTGCTTCATTGTTATATCCAGTTCCACTCATGTATAAATTATAATTAGCATCTTCTTTAAAAGTAATTTGAATTTTTGGTCCTTTTTGTCCACCAGAATAAATTGGGTACACATGCCCTTTTTTGTCGTTGGTGTAAAAATGTACGTTAGGCACCTGAATAGCTCCAACAAATTTTCTTGGTTTGTCTACATACTGACCATTTTCGTCGTAAAATCCGCTTGCAAAAACGATATCTTCGGTATTGGAATATACGGTTGCATTCACATTTTGGATAGGTATAGTATCACAAATAGTTTGGTATCTCAATTGAGGAACTTTATAGCTTGAATCCCAAAACCCAATGGTAAGTGTTTTCTTTACAGGTGCTAGGATTCTCTCTGCAGTTCCGTCGATAGGTTGGTTGTTATGGAATTTAGTAGCATTTTTAACTATAGTTACCGAGTCTAAAACAGTAGTATCTCTCCTAATTGGAACTTTTGCGGTTCTAATTTCATCCTCATAGAAATATACATCCTGACGATTGACAAAGATTACCCCTTGAGTTGGGTAAGTAAATTTAAAAGTAATACCTTCTTTATTAGTATGCTCTAGAACCAATGAGTCACTGGCTTTTTTTCCGAGGAAATTGACATTGTAGTTTTGAACTTTAATGTTTGAAGGAGCATTGCTCTCTTTGGTAAGTAAAAACGTAATGCGCGTTTCATTCCTATTAAAAATGTAAATATAGTCCTCAAATGGCAAACAATCATCAGCAGTAACAATAATACGTGCCATAACTGGATTGTCTTTGGTTGGATTAGCATTAGGACCTAAAATAAGTTTTAAGCTACCATCTGGTGCTACATTAAATAAATGCTGACCATACTCATCATATAAATATTTGGCACCATTACCAGTAAATGATATTCTTATATTGCTTGGTTTGGCAACTGAGCTATCGTCGTATGCAAAATTAAGGGTAGCTATAGGGTTTATCAGAGCACCTCCATTAATGTTTAATTTGAAATCTTGCATTTCGTTCAAGGGGTTTTTACACGACCATTGAAGCAGAAAAAGACTTACTAAAAGGGTTAAAGGAAAAAATATCTTTTTCATATTGCTTAAAATAGTTTAATGTTTAGTCTTAGATTAATAAAAGGTAACCAATTAAAGTCGGAAAATGCATTGTTTAATACACTTACGTTGTTTGCATCATTAGTTGGCTCAAATGCTTTTTCGGCAGTTATGGTGGTGTTTAGTTTCCCCCAATATGCTGCTCCTAAGTCTAGGCCAAATCCTATTCTTTTATTTGGAATAGCTCTGCCAAATCCAATACCTGCAATAGGCATCCACTCTGCACCTTTTAAGTTAAAATCTAATTTACCTAATTGGTCTGGTGAAAAGGTTATTTTACCATATTCTTGGGAATCAGCTGAAATAGCCTTTATGGCAAAATTATTTCCCGAGTTAATGGCACCTAACAGGAAGTGAAATGAAGAGTTTACTGATGGATAAAGGTTGAAAATTATAGATGCATAATTGTTTTTGTTTTCTACTGTTAAATCAACGGTTTGATTGTCGAAAGTTGTTTGTAGTTTTCCGCTTACATTCATCATAGAATATCCAACAGTTAGCTCAATTTTTTTAGCTAATTTAATGTTTAAACTGCCCCCAAATCCAGTGGTTCCGGCATTTGCAGATATGCCTAAATGTCTTTTTGGGAGTTCTTTTTCAGTTTTCTCTTGTTTTTTACTTTCCGCTCTAGGTTGACTATTTTGGGCAAATAAGTGCCCTCCAAAAATCAAAAGTAAGAAAATAATAGGAGTTTGTTTTTTCATGAATTTGAGGTTGATAAGTATTTTATCAGACAAAGTAATGGTTATTTTATTCACTCACCTAATTAAATTTATATTTCTTTCTCATTATCATTTGAAAAATCTGCCTTGTTTACCTTACTTTGCAGCCGATTTATTTAAAATACTATGCTTAAAATAAACGTTCCTACTGTTGGTGAATCTATTAGTGAGGTAACTATTGCCCGCTGGAATAAAAAAACGGGTGATTATGTGGAGATGGATGAATTGCTCTGCGAACTAGAAAGTGATAAAGCTACTTTCGAGTTAAATGCCGAAGCCTCGGGTTTGTTAACTACTCACGGTAATGAAGGTGATACCATTAAGGTAGGCGATTTAATTGCCGAAATTAATACAGAAGCTGCACGTCCCGAAGGCTCGGTTCAGCCAGAAAAAACGGCTGCCCCTAAAACAGAAGCGCCTGCTCCTGCAAAAAAGGCGGAAGAACCTGCTAAAACAAATTATGCTACTGGGTCGGCCGGACCAGCAGCGCAGAAAATATTGGCCGAAAAGGGTATTAACCCTGCATCGGTGGTGGGTTCAGGCAAAGATGGAAGAATATTAAAGAGTGATGCCTTAAAAGCAGAACTCAAAACTACGCAAAACGAACATAAATCGCGCGTGGATAGGGTAGAGAAAATGACTTCTTTACGCAAAACCGTTTCTAAGCGTTTATTGGCGGCTAAAAACGAAACGGCCATGTTAACTACTTTTAATGAAGTTGACATGAAGCCGATTATGGATTTGAGAAATCAATTTAAGAATCAATTTAAGGAAACTCACGGTGTAAATCTTGGGTTCATGAGCTTCTTTACCAAAGCGGTTTGTGTGGCTTTGCAACAGTTTCCGGCGGTAAATGCATACTTAAATGGTGAAGAAATTATTTACCACGATTATTGTGATATCTCTATTGCAGTAAGTGCTCCAAAAGGATTGGTTGTGCCTGTAATTAGAAATGCCGAAAGCATGAGTTTGGCCGAGGTAGAATCGGAAGTATTGCGCTTGGCGGGTAAGGCTCGCGATAATAAATTGAGTATTGAAGAAATGACGGGCGGAACATTTACTATCACCAATGGTGGTGTGTTTGGCTCTATGTTAAGTACTCCAATTATTAATCCGCCGCAATCTGCTATTTTGGGTATGCATAACATTGTAGAACGCCCGGTTGTGCAAAACGGACAAATTGTAATTCGTCCGATTATGTACGTGGCACTCAGCTACGACCACAGAATTATTGATGGTAGAGAATCTGTAGGTTTCTTGGTAAAAGTGAAACAATGTTTAGAAAATCCAACTTTGTTATTAACTCAAGGTACAGATCCAAATAAGTTATTGTTGGGTTTATAATCCCAAGTACATATATTTTTTATAGGTATAAATAAAGTGGGCTTTAGCTATTTTAAATCCGGCTTGGCCATCTAAAAATCCGGCTTGTAAAAAATACTCTTTAAAGAACCGAAAGGCGGCGCTACTGATAGCTTTCAGGATGCCGCCTTTTTTGTTTTTGGGCTTCATCTTGCTAGCATATAATCGCGCATAGTTTTCCATTTTGCCCAAATAATATGCATCTGTTTGCGTGGTAAAATGGTATAAATGCTCCTTTAAATTAGCCTTGCTCGTATGCGCATCATAGCTTAATCCTTCATGCACATCGTCGTTTTCTTTCCAGTGTAATTGGGTTTTATCAAATAATCTATAATGCCAATCTGGGTACCAAGCTCCATGTTTTATGGGTTTTCCGCCATAATGGTTTATCAAATTTACCCTATACATGGTTTTAAGTTGGCCTGAACCAAATAATGAAATCAACTCTTCTCGGAGCTCAGGTGAAAAAGCTTCATCGGCATCAATGCTAAAAATATAGGGATATTTTGCTGCGTCGTTTCCCAGATTTTTTTGTTTAGAGTAGCCTTGCCAAGAATGCTCTATAACGTGGGCTCCAAGGTTTTTTGCAATAGTGATGGTTAGGTCTGTACTGCCACTATCTACCACAATAATATCATCGCAAACTGGCAAAACAGATTGTATAGCTCTAGCAATATTGGCTTCCTCATTTTTGCTAATGATTACCACAGAAAAAGGCAGAATCTTCATGTTGCAAGTTTAATCTAATGAGCCTTATTTAAGAAATCTTTGGAATATTCCCTGCAAACTTTTTCATTTACTTAGTTTACAATTACATTTGCAGCAAAATTTTTCATATATGAAATACGATGTAACAATCATTGGTTCTGGTCCTGGCGGTTATGTAGCTGCTATTCGTTGTGCCCAATTGGGTTTTAAAACAGCATTGATAGAAAAGTATAATACATTAGGAGGTACTTGTTTAAATGTAGGATGTATTCCTTCTAAAGCATTACTAGATAGCTCGGAGCATTTTCATAATGCTACCCATAATTTTAAAACTCACGGTATTCAAGTGAGCGATCTGCAAGTAGATTTGGCTCAAATGATAGAAAGAAAAAATGGAGTAGTTAAAGTAACCTGCGATGGTATCGATTTTCTAATGAAGAAAAATAAAATCGATGTGCACAAAGGTCTAGGTTCATTCATAGATAAAAATACCATTCTCGTTAGTGGCGAAACAGAGCAAAAAATAGAAACAGATAAAGTAATTATTGCAACAGGTTCTAAGCCTAGCACCTTGCCAGGTATTGCCATAGATAAAACCAGAATTATTACTTCTACAGAAGCTTTGGCCATGAAAGAAATTCCAAAGCACTTAATCATTATTGGTGGTGGTGTAATTGGATTGGAGTTAGGTTCTGTATACGCTCGTTTAGGAGCTAAAGTTTCGGTTATAGAATATACCAACACCATTATCCCAACCATGGATGGAACGCTCGGTAAAGAATTGCAACGCAGTTTACGAAAATTAGGCTTTACGTTCTATTTTAATCACAAGGTAAAATCTGCTACCAATGCAGGTGAAGAAGTAACCGTTACAGCCGAAAATGAAAAAGGAGAAGAAGTAAGCTTTACAGGCGATTATTGTTTGGTAAGTGTAGGTAGAAAACCTTATACCACTGGTCTGAACCTAGAAGCGGTTGGTATTAAATTAGACGAAAGAGGTAGAATAGAAACCGATGCTCACCTAGAAACCAACGTAAAAGGAATTTATGCTATTGGTGATGTGGTAAAAGGTGCCATGTTGGCTCACAAAGCTGAGGAAGAGGGTGTGTTTGTAGCAGAGGTTATGGCCGGACAAAAACCGCATATTCATTATAACTTAATTCCGGGTGTGGTATATACTTGGCCAGAAGTGGCAGGTGTGGGTGCTACTGAAGAAGAATTAAAGAAAGAAGGTAGAAAATATAAAATGGGTTCATTCCCAATGCGTGCTCTTGGTAGAGCGCGTGCCAGTATGGATATAGACGGACTAGTAAAAATATTAGCAGATGCCGAAACCGATGAGGTACTTGGTGTGCATATGATTGGTCCGCGCGTGGCAGACTTAATTGCAGAAGCCGTGGTAGCTATGGAGTTTAGAGCGAGTGCAGAAGATATTGCTCGTATGAGTCATGCGCACCCAACCTATGCAGAAGCCGTTAAAGAAGCTGCCTTGGCTGCTACTGCTAATCGTGCTTTGCATATGTAGAATAGGCGTTTAACAATTATTTAAAAGGTCGTGCTAGTAAAAAAGCACGACCTTTTTTATTTATGCAAATCATATTAACTATTCATAAAAATTACTATCATTGAGAAATTTTAGTAGACATGACAAGCACACGAAAAGAGCATGATTTTTTAGGTGAGTTAGATATACCAGATCATTTATATTACGGCATACAAACATATAGGGCAAAAGAGAATTTTAATATAACTGGAATTCCCATTTCTAGAGAGCAGCGTTTTATTAAGGCTCTTGGGTATGTTAAGAAAGCAGCGGCACTTGCGAATAGAGATTGTGGCGTACTAACCGATGAAATAACAGAAGCTATTTGTTTTGGCTGCGATGAGCTTATTGCAGGTAAATACCAAGATCAGTTTGTTAGCGATTTAATTCAGGGTGGTGCGGGCACTTCTTGTAATATGAATGCTAATGAGGTAATAGCCAATTTGGGCTTAGAATACCTCGGTAGAAAAAAAGGCGATTACGAATACTTGCATCCAAACAATCATGTTAACTGCTCGCAGTCTACCAACGATGCATACCCAACAGCATTTAA
>JAKRSG010000308.1 GCA_022402405.1 Bacteroidia bacterium
AGTTTATTATAGTGGTCTATATACTCGTCTAGTTTTTCTCTACTATGTGTATTAATAGGTTTAACCTTTCCTGAGGATTGCCAAACACCTTCTGGCTCCGCTGCCATTGGCAATTCGTCCTCCATAGTGCCAATTTCATCTTCCAAAAAGCCATTGGCATCCAAATCATTTTCATTGGAGGTGTAACTAAAAATAGTGGCAATTTTAAGGTCATGTTTGCCTTCTTGTTTCTTTCGTTGGAGTAAATCATAATACTGAATAAGTACTTCAATACTACTTACACAGAACATGGCTGTAAAATCTCTGTTATGCGTTTTACGTCCATGGTTAGCCAAAATATAATCAGCAATTTTCTCTAATCTCTTTGGCGATTCCATCAACTCTTTGGTGTCAATGTCTTCTACTTCAATATCAATTTCTGTGGCGGTTTCCTTGCGTTTGTATCTGCCAACGTATTCAACTGAAAACTTCAATACGTTTTCGTCTTTGATGGCATCGGTAATTACATATTTGTGCAAACACTCGCCAAACAGTTCGGTAGTAGTACGTTTGCCCAATTCATTTTTCACGGCATTGTCGGCAAAAATGGGAGTGCCTGTAAAGCCGAACAACTGAATGTTATTGAAAAAGGCTTTGATACGATTATGTGTTTCGCCAAACTGACTGCGGTGGCATTCGTCAAAAATGAAAACAATACGTTCGTCTTGCAGCGCCGACATTTTGCTCAAATACTGTTTTTTGCTGATGGCAGTATTGAGTTTTTGAATGGTGGTTACAATAAGTTTGGTATCGTCTGCAAATTGCTGAACCAATTGTTTGGTATTGTCTGTGCCGTCAATACAACCTTTGCTAAAACTGTTGAACTCTTTGTTGGTTTGGTAATCTAAATCTTTTCTATCAACCACAAACACCACTTTTTTTACCTGTGGTAGATTCATTAAAATTTGACTGGCTTTAAACGATGTTATAGTTTTGCCCGAACCTGTGGTATGCCAAATGTATCCATTTTTGTTACTGTTCTTTACCCTGTCAATGAGCGATTCAACTGCATAATACTGGTATGGCCGCAGTACCATCAATATTTTATTGGTTTCGTTCAGTACAATGTATTTGCATATCATTTTGCTGATGTGGCAAGGTTCTAAAAACTCACTGGTAAAGCCGTTGAGAATATTCGTAAGGCGTTTATTTTCTTTGTCTGTCCAGTAAAAAGTTTGTTTGAAAGATTGATGCCTATTGTTGGCGTAATACTTTGTATTAACTCCATTGCTAATTATAAATATTTGCAAGTATTGAAACAAGGCAGAATTTGCCCCAAAAGAATGGCGTTGATAGCGGTTTATTTGATTAAAGGCTTCTTTCAGTTCCAGCCCTCTGCGTTTAAGTTCTATTTGAACCAATGGTAAACCATTTACCAACAGAGTAACATCGTAGCGGTTTTTATAAGTGCCTTCAACAGTTATTTGATGCGTAACCTGAAACTGATTCTGACACCAATGCTCTGTTTGAATGAACTCAAAATACAGGTTCTCGCCATTATCTCTAACTATGTGTTGCTTTTCTCTAAGTGTTTTGGCTTTTTCAAATACCGAACCTTTGCTCAATATATTCAGCACTTTTTCAAATTCGGCTTTGCTGAACTGTATGTTGTTGTGTTTTTCTAATTGCTGTTTGAGGTTAGTAATTAAATCCTTCTCGTCTTTTAATTGCACCAAGCCATAGCCCAACCTTTGCAGTTGCGCCACCAATTGTTCCTCTAATATTTGTTCGGGTTGCTTAGCCATGGATTAAACTAGATAATCATCTGAATATTCAGGTGGATAAATTAGTCTATATTCACGAAGGTTTAAGCTTGATTTAGAATAAAAACAAATTTGAATAGCTGGCAATGAATCTAAATACTTTGTATTATGATTATTATCAAAAATAGTTCTATTACTATAAGGGGAATTAAATGATTTGCTGTTAATGCCATACACCCTTATTGCATGATATTTAAATATATTTAAAGTGTTTTTTATGTATTCAATTATGCGAGCTACAGTAGTTTGATTGACTACATATAAACCTTTTTCCTGCATAATTTTTTTTGTATTATTAAATAATTGAAAATGCAGAGGATTATCAATTAAATTAAAACATAATGTTTCATCAAAATCATAATGTGCTTCGCATATAAAATATCCATTTGTAAACTTGGCTCCTTCAATGCCCCACCAATGAGCATTTTCAATAAAAGAATCCCAAAAATAATATCCATTTCCTAGCCAAGCATTCTTTCTATTGCAAGGAAACGGACCATTATCTTCTACATAATCTGGATTACTTCTATCTTCAAGTGTTTGATATACTTTTTTGATAGTCAATGTTCTATTATTTAGATGTAGTATTGTTTTTCAATTCAGTTTCTAAATTTGATAAGTTTAGTGTTGGCAAAATTACACCAGGCACATTAGCTTGAGTAGTAACTAAACTGAGGTATGCTCTCACATAAGGGAATAATATTGCGATACTATTTCTGTAAAAAAAATCAGGAATTTCTTCGAAACTTGTAACGTTTTCGAACTTAAAGTTTCCTTTACAGCTAACCTCAACGAATGGATTTTCAGCCTCATTGTTAGCAACATTCACTACAAATTGCAATTCAAATGTGCTTTTTTCATTATCGTAGAGTCCTTTCGTTTCAAATGATAATGCTAAATCTTTGCTTTTATGATTGTTTAAATCAATTTGAACTCTATCAAATTGATAATTTATGATTGAAAATGCTGCTTTTTGCATATTGTTAAATGATTTATGGACATAAAAAAACCCGAAGTAAACTTCGGGTCAAATTCGTTAATTCCTTTGAAACAAACCCATGAAGGCTCTTCGGAATGAATTTGATAGTATTGATTGGTATTATTTAAAAATTCTTCAACAGTTGGTCCCACGTTGTCAAATTCAGCACTTTTTGCCCAATCTTCAAAGACTTTCTCTGGAGGAGTAACCTCAAAATATTTCTTTAATTCTTCAAAAAAGTTGTTCATTTCATTGATTTTAGTGAGTAAGAGAAAGCCTCTATCAATAAATTGCTATTGGCATAATCTTGGTGCAAATGTAATAACTTTTTTAATTAATGTTAACATTTTCAATATTCAATTCCTAATACTCAAGATTATCAAGACATTGCGCAAATCGAAAATCTGAAAAACTAAAAAATGAGTTGTTTATTTATTGTTCCTCTAATATTTGTTCTGGTTGCTTAGTCATTATATAAACACTTTCTGCAGCAAGCCTTTTTTGTATTCTTGGGTTTGTTTAATTTGATTTTCGGTTCGGTTGATTTTATCGTCTATAAATGATAAGAAATTTGCTATTTTAGTTTGTTCGCGAATTGAAGGCATATTGATTTCAAATTTTTCAAATTGAAATCTTGATAAATATGAAATGGTTGTACCACTCGATAAAACATTTAGACGTTGAGCAGATAATATCATTGTATAGTATAAATACTCGACATTGACTTTGTTTTTATCAGGAACTAATCCAATAAATGTTTGATTCGTTATTAATTCTTTTTTTACAATCGCACAAAAGCCGAGATTAGCGCTGCAAGAGACAAGTAGAGTATTAACTGGATAAATTTTCAAATTCATTTCTTTAACTGTTTTCAAAGAAACACCTTGTCCGCTTTTAGATTCTGATAAATATTTTCCTTCAAAATCTTCTATCCTACACCATGGAATTTCACCATTTAATTCCTTTGGTTTATCTCTCATTGGCACAATAAAATTTGAAATTATGGCATCTAACTTCTTCCTCTCCCACTTCGGAAACTCCTTTCCATTCTCATCTTTAAACCTCAATTCCTGCGAAAACAGTTTTTGCATGACACCTTTTTTATATTGCTCCAAAAGGGCTTTCTTTTGTTTGAGTTCGGTTATTTTCTTGTCTAAAACTGTGAAGAAGGATGCAATGCGTTTTTGTTCGGGAAGGGTGGGGAGGTTTAGATTTAAAGTCGCTAATTGGCTTGAATACAAATGAACAACTGATATTCCTTGAGCCAAATTTGCGATTTCATATTTCTTTCTATAATTCAAATAATATGATAAAAATACACCTTCGTTTTTTGTTTTTATGATATTCAAATCACCACCTATAGCAACTCCTATTTTCAAAACGCAAGAAGCGGTTGCAATATCAATTTGGGTTTCACCTGATGCTGGAATTATAACATCATTTACTTCACTTAAAACTAAATCTTTTAAGTCAATGTTTGTTCTCGATTTTATTTCTCTGATTGTTTCTCCATAATGAGTATAAAGTTCACCATAGCGAATACATTCGGTTGTACCATCTTCATTAATATCTGCCTTGGAAATACCTTTTCCTTTTGAAAATATTGCCACATCCCCCAACTTCTTCCTTTCCCATTCACCTTCAAACTCTGGAAAACGCAATTTGGGGATATTTCGACTTAGCTCAATAGAACTATTCATTTGCTTTGCCATGTTAGAAAGGAGTTGAGATTTTTAGTGCTGCACAAAATTCAGCAATTTCCTGGTCTGTGTTTTTCATTTCCGATTCCAAGGCTTTTAACTCTTTGGCTATTGCATTGATATCAATACTTTCTTCAGCTTCAAAGGTATCAACATAACGAGGGATATTGAGGTTATAATCATTGGTAATGATTTCTTGAAGGGTGGCACGTTTGCTGTATTTTTCAATTTCATTTCGATTGCGATAGGTGTTCACAATTTTCTCAATATGTTCCTCACGCAATATGTTTTGCGTTTTTACTTTGTCAAAGTCATTGCTTGCATCTATAAACAAAACATCTTCAGGTTGCTCTCTACATTTTTTATAAACCATTATGCAGGTTGGAATACTGGTTCCATAAAAAATATTAGCAGGCAAACCAATAACAGCATCTAAATAATTACGGTCTTCAATTAGGTATTTTCGAATGTGTTGTTCTGCTCCACCTCTAAACAAAGCACCGTGAGGCAAAACAAGAGCCATTGTTCCATTTTCCGCCAAATGGTGTATCATGTGTTGTACAAAAGCATAATCGGCTTTACTACTTGGTGCTAATTTTCCATATTGGCTAAAACGATCATCGCTTGTAAACAAAGGGTTGGCACTCCATTGAGCTGAAAATGGTGGATTAGCAACAATGGCTTCAAATTGTTGCCCAGTGTGTTGTGGATGTTCTAAAGTGTCTTCTTGCTTAATATTGAATTTACGGTAGTGTACACCATGCAAAATCATATTCATTCGGGCAAGGTTGTAAGTAGTACGGTTCATTTCTTGTCCGTAAAAGTTGCTTACTTCTTTTACTTCCTTTGCCACACGAAGCAACAATGAACCCGAACCACAAGTTGGATCATACACCGATTTGAGTTTGCTTTTACCAGTAGTAACAATTTTTGCTAAAACCATACTCACCTCTTGTGGCGTATAAAACTCACCTGCTTTTTTACCTGCACCACTAGCAAACTGCCCAATAAGGTATTCGTAAGCATCGCCCAATACATCTAATTCGGTTTGCTCCAGTTTGAAATCAATTTTGTCAAGATGCGATAACACCTTTGCAATAATTTCATTTCGTGCCTCAGGCGTTTTACCCAATTTGGTACTGTTTAAATCCATATCCTCAAACAAGTTGTCAAAATCCTCTTCACTTTCAGTTCCCATTGTAGAAAGCTGAATGTTGTTTAGGATTTTTTGAAGGTCTTCAAGTATGAAATTATTTTCGCCTTCTGCATCACTGTTGCCACGTTTAGCTACTTCGCTAAAGAGTTCTGAAGGTTTTAAGAAATAACCCAATTTCTCCAGAGATTCTTCTTTTATGGCTTCAATATATTCTTTGCCTTGTTTGGTGTTTTCCTTTATCTCTTTGTAGGTAATCTTATCTGCTTTTAAAATAGTATTGGCATAAATTTCCATTTTCTCGGCCAGGTATTTATAGAAAATAAAACCCAAAATATAGTCACGAAACTCGTCTGCATTCATTTTGCCACGCAGCGTATTGGCAATATTCCAGAGTTGTTGTTCTAGTTGTTTCTTTTGGTCTTCGCTCATTTTCTCATTTTTTAGGTCTAATTTTCAAACTTATTTAATTTGAAAGGATATTTGAAACAAAAGATTAAATTTTTTAAAAAGATAAAGAGATTTTGTGAATAAAGTTATTACCTCTTTCAATGTAATGGCTTATTTTACCCATTTAAATTAAACCCCCATACGCAGACTTTTAAACAACGATTATTTGAATGCCGTAAAACTGTAAAACCTCATATTAAATAAGGGTTTTACAAAAATACAGTGCACTTTTATGTAAAACTGTTATAAATCAGCGGCTTTACAGTTTTACAGGCTTTTTAACTTGGCTTCAAATTCTGTATACCTTTTAAATACACTTTCGTTTAGGTGTATTACTTTATTACAATATGTATTTTTAATACACTCAATATGGTTTATAAAACCTTCATTTTTACGCAAATCAATACACTCTTGCTCATTTAACCAGTCTTCCATATAAAAGTCAATAAATCTCTGCGCATTGAAATTATTCCATTTAACCGTTTTATGTCCGCCAAATTCTGTTAACTCATACGTTCTTCTACTTACAGCGTTTGGAACATTTTTATAGGCTTTTTTGGATATACATAAATCATCAATTACTTTTTTGGTTATGATTACTCCACTGGTATACATGTATTCGTGGTCGTTAAATTTATTTTGTAGTTCTGTCGAAGTAAAAGAAATCAAATTAGTTTTTGCACTTAAAAACTCATCCCTAATAAGCTCTTTTATCCCTTTCATGTAATCAGGAACAGACCTGTTTTTCAGATTAGTTAAAGCTTCATTTGAATAAACTTTTAAATCGAACCAATGTCGGCTTTGTTTGGGGTATTTAAGAATATGATTATGCTTTAGATAGTATATAAAGTGAGGTATTTCCATGCTGAGCAATTCTTTTAAATTAGGCTCAACACGTCTAATTATATTTGCCTTAACAATCCAAAATCTAGTTTCATCCTCATCAATTCTTGTGAACGTGGTTTCATTATTTGAAGTAAATACAAATTTGCCAAAAAAGGCACTTTGAAA
>JAKRSG010000309.1 GCA_022402405.1 Bacteroidia bacterium
AATTTATATTCAACTTTTGTAGAAAAGGCATTTTCTCTACTAAAATCAGAAGGTTATTTTTCATTCATTATTCCGAATTCTATTTTAATGGGTTCGTCTTATCAAAATCTTCGAAACCTAATAAAAAAAGAGATTTACGGAATAGTAAAACTTCCAGAGAAAGTGTTTGAAGATGCAGCAGTTGAAACAGTAATAATTGAATTTAAGAAAAAAGGAATATTTGAAATTTGCCAAACATTGGCTTACAAGAAAGACGATAAAGTAACCGAAATTGATGAAACCTTAAAATACTTAGTTCCTAAAAAATCTTGGGAAATATATGACGAGCCTAAATTCAATATTTACATTTCTGATGAAATACTGAAGCCATTAACGAAAATTCACAGAAAGGGAAAGCGATTAGAAGAAATAGCTGATTTTACGCTTGGCATTACACCATACGACAAATACAAAGGACATTCAAAAGAACTAATTGAAAACAAAGAGTTTCATTCAGATGTGAAATTATCTAATGAATACAAACCGCTTATAAAGGGTGAAAATATTGTACCCTATTACGTTGACGAAAAAGAAAACGGTTACATCAAATATGGTTCTTGGCTAGGTGCACCAAGAGAAGAAAGATTTTTTACCGAACCAAGAGTAATTGTTCGTCAAATTGTTTCAGGAAAACCACCAAAAATTTATGCAGGTTATACAGATAAAGCACTCTATTTTACTCAAATCGGCTTTTCGATAATTCCAAAATCAGAAATAACTGTTTTTGAACTAACAGCTCTGTTAAATAGTAAGTTGATGAATTTTTATCACAAGTATTTATTCTTGGATATTGAAAAAGAACTGTTTCAAAAAATCCTGATTGAGAACTGTAAACTATTTCCTTGCAAGGCATTTAAAGAAAGTAATTTAGTAAAAGAAATAATCGAGAAAATCATAAAAACAAAATCAAGTGATGCCGAAGCAGACATTACAATATTTGAAACCAATTTGGACAAAATGATATATGAGCTTTACGAATTGACCGAAGAAGAAATTAAAATTGTGGAAAATGCTTCAATTTAACGAATACGACCGAGAAACCAAGGGGCGAATAAGAGCATCAAATTGTAAGAATAAATCTCTAGACATTGCAGTTGAGGTAATTATTTAGGTTTTTTTCTTTAACTTGGTTTACAGATTTTTTCTGAAAATGGCAACAGTGCAAGGAGTGGGAGCTTAAATATTAGCCTAAAAGGGGAATCATCAAATACATTACAATAGAACATAGAAATGATTAAATTTGTGGAATGCCTGATTTAAATAAAACATATTTGTTTAGAATGACTCATATTGAGAATATTCCACATATCCTTCAATATGGCATTACACATTCAAACTCGGCAAATGCTAACCCTAATTTTGTCCCTATTGGTGATCATAGTTTGATTACGACTCGAAACAGTGCCATGTTACAAAATGGTAGGCAGTTGGGGGAATATATTCCGTTTTATTTTGCTGTAAGATCGCCTATGCTATATGTTGTACAAAATGGATTTAATATGGTAGCACCTACTCCTGCAGAAAACATTGTTTATTGTGTTACTTCGGTTCAGAAAATTATTGACTTTGAATTAGATTTTGTATTTACAAATGGTCACGCTGTTGATAGATTTCCATTCCAATTTTCAAGACTAGACATCAACAACTTGGATACTATCTTAGATTGGAATGCAATAAATGCTAGATACTGGCGAGATGATAACGATCTTGACATGAAGAGACGAAAAGAGGCGGAATTTTTAGTTTCAGGTGATATTCCTATAAATGCTATTCTAGGTTATGTTGTTTACAACGAAAATTCAAAAGTAAAAATCATTAACTATGGTGTTGATGCAGCTAAAGTTCAAATTAAATCAGAATTTTATTTTTAATATATGATACAATATAAAACGGGCAACTTGTTGGAAAGTGAAGCGGAAGCTTTGGTTAATACCGTTAACACAGTAGGTGTGATGGGTAAAGGTATTGCATTGCAGTTTAAAAATATGTTTCCAAATAATTTTAAGTTATATGCTAATGCTTGCAAAAATAAAGAAGTAAAAGTTGGTAATTTGCTTGTAACCGAAGAAGAGGCATTGTTATCTGGCAAGAAAATCATAGTTAATTTTCCAACCAAAACTAATTGGCGTTTACCTTCAGAATATCAATACATCGAAAGCGGACTATCTGAATTAGTGAAACTCATTAAAGAAAAGAATATCAAATCTATTGCTATTCCTCCTTTGGGTTCAGGTAATGGTGGTTTGGATTGGAATAAAGTAAAACAGATTTTGGAGAATTATTTAAGTAATTTAAATTGCGAAATATATGTTTATGAACCTACAACCGCCATTCAGGATGCTTTAAAAAAAGAACGTGTGAAACTTTCGCCAGCCAGAGCGATGTTGCTTTCAGTATTATATGAATTAGTAAGAAATGGAGAGTTTGTATCTGAATTTTCATCTGAGAAAATTGCCTATTTCCTGCAACGATTTGGAGCACGTGAAAGTTTTAAGTTAGAATTTCAACCTAATTTTTACGGACCCTATTCAGGAAAAGTAAAACACGTGTTGTATTATCTAAATGGAAGCTACATAATGGGATATAGTTCAAAAGATAAAAAACCTTTTGAGGAATTGGGGTTAATTCTAGATGCTGAGTCGGATGTGAATGATTTTTTAAATAAGCCTGAAAACTTAATGCACAAGAACATAGTAGAAAAGACAAAATCTTTTTTAGCAGGATTTTACTCGCCATTTGGCTTAGAATTACTATCCACAATTGACTTCATTATTTCTGAAAAAGGTGCCAAAACTTTAGAGTCAATAACGATGGAACTAGAAAACTGGAGCGACAGGAAGAAAACATTATTTACGAACCAAAAATTTATTCAAATAGCAATAAGAAATTTAGAATTACATCTAAATTGAATTTAGCCTTATAGGTAACACCCCCCCAAACCCAACACAATGACCCACACCCTAGAACACTTTAAGCAGAAAAGCACTGAGGAGCTTGTTGTAATTGCTAATAGTACTATTGATGATTGGCAGCAGGTGGCTATTGATAGGGCTCGAGAGATTTTGAAGGAGAGAAATGTTTCTGTTGAAAGTCAGGAGCAAATACTCAAAGAAATTACGGAGGCTGTTGAGGAATATTGGAGCAAGGAAGCAGAGAGGCGAAAAAATGAAGATTATAATTTGCTTGAAAAAATTATCATGGTTGTTAGGTGGCCAAGAGAGTTGCTTTGGGGTTGGAGCCTTAGGCAAGAGGGTTATGAGCTCAAAGCTAAGAGAAGATTGCAGCTAATTGGCTTGGGAATGTTATTAACCATATTCGTAATAATGTGGGCTAACTATCAGTGGGAAAAAGATGAAGCGAAACGTCAAGAGTTTATTGATAACACCGACATTAGCGAATGGGAAAAAAATTACTACGGGGTAGATAGCAATGGCAATATTCTTAGACCTAAGGAATAATTATTTTATTTAACTAAATTAAATTTAGTTAATTGTATTACCCAAACTTGTTTTATAAAACCTATTAAAAATCAACTTTTTTTCTTGATTGAACTTTTTAGCTTTGTTGTATAATTTTTAGGTAATATATTATACAAATTAAATAAAATGTCTCAAGAGCCTATGCAGTTAAGTTACGATGAATTGCTAACTGCCTATAATAAGTTAAAAGACGAAGTTACCATGTCGAACCCATTTTTGGGAGAGGCTATTTTGCGTAAATTAATTATCAATTCTCCATTAGCCATGTTCTTGTGCGACATACATGGTAATATCCGTTTAACCAATGATGCTGCAGCTCGGCAAACCGGATTTAGTATTGAGAAACTAGAGACTATGTCGGTAACAGATTTAGATGCCGATTACTCTACTGTAGAAATGTTTACCCAATTTTGGGAGAATAACCCATTTAATGTATCTACCTTATTGTCTACTCGACATATAACTCAAAGCAAAGGAATAATTTTAGTAGAGGTTAACGGGATAAAATTAGATTTAAATGGGGAGGTATATGTGTTGGGAATAGTACAAGACGTTACCGAAAGAACCAATTTAATAACTAAACTTAGAGATAAAGATCGTTTTTTTGAGAATGCTATTGATTTATTTACCATTTCAGATTTTAAAGGTAAATTTTTAACGATAAACCGCAGTTGGACGAGAGAGTTGGGGTGGCCAGAGGAGGAGTTTTTGGTTCAGCCATGGTTAAATTTTGTACATCCAGATGATGTGCAAAGAACCTTAGATGTATTTGAAGGGATAAAAGCAGGCAAAGAATTTTTTCAATTCGAGAATAGGTATTTAAGTAAAGATGGTTCATACAAATGGATTGCGTGGAATGCATTTCCATTTGTAAAAGAAGGATTGGTTTATTCTGTTGGTAGAAATATTACTGAGCAACGAGAGCTTGAGTTAACGGTTAAGACCAATAACGAGATGCTGAATAAATTGGCAGCTCAAGTACCGGGGGTGGTGTATAAATATCAGTTGTTTCCAGATGGTAGGTCGTGTTTTCCTTATTCATCGCCTGGTATGTACGATATTTATGAGTACCATCCAGAAGATCTGCAAACAGACGCCCTACCTGTTTTTGGACGATTGCATCCAGATGATGTAGACAGAGTTTCTGAGGATATTTTTACATCTGCACGCGAGCAAAGTTTGTTTGAGAGTGAGTTTAGAGTTATTCTACCAAGTAAAGGTGTACAATGGCGTATGTGCAATGCTAGGCCAGAGCGTTTAGATGATGGAAGCACTCTTTGGTATGGCATTATTACCGACATTACAGACAGGAAGCTTAAAGAAGAAATTATAAACCTCTCTGAACAGAAGTATAGAATTGTAGCTGATAATACTTTTAACTGGGAGTTTTGGGAAGACGAAAATGGCATCTTGGTTTATGTTTCGCCTGCTTGTTTAAAAGTTACAGGTTACACTGCCGAGGAGTTTATTCACGATAAAGATTTGGTAGAGAAAATAATTTTACCAGAGGATGTTTCTAAGTTTGCTAAACACAAAACACATGTTAAAAACGCACATGGTTCTGATAGCTGCAGTTTTAGGATACGAACTAAAACAGGAGAAATAAAGCACATACACCATGTATGTTTACCAGCTTATGATTCTGCAGGTAATTATAGAGGGATAAGAGGAACAAACCTCGATGTTACAGAGTCTGTTTTACAAATAAATAAAATACAAGCACTCCTTACCGTGGAGGAAGAACACACCAAACGTATGAGGAGTTTTAATCATATTGTTTCGCACAATCTGCGTTCGCATACGGCCAATATGCAAGGTTTATTAAGCATTATTGAAGAAGAATACCCTGAATTTTTTGAGAATGAATATATCCGTTTATTAAAGCAATCTTCGGAGAATTTAAGTCAAACACTTGCCCATCTCAATCAAGTATTAAATGTAGACATGATTGAGTCTAAACAATGGGTTGAGGTAAATTTATTAGAGTATGTAAATAAAGCCATAAACAGTGTTTCTACCTTAGCCAGGTTTTCAGATTTGCGCATAGAAATAGATGTACCAGCAAACATAGTGTTACAAACGGTTCCGGCATATTTAGAAAGCATATTGCTGAACCTATTAACTAATGGAATAAAATATTCGTCGCCAGATAGAAAGTCGCATCTAAAAATTAAAGCCACTCAGCACAATAATCAAATCACAATCCAATACATAGATAACGGTATAGGAATAGATTTAAACCGACATAGCGCGGCTATTTTTGGCATGTACAAAACCTTTCATGGAAACAAAGATTCTAAAGGCTTAGGTTTGTTTATGACCCGCAATCAAATTGAGGCTATGGGAGGAAAGATAGAGGTAGAAAGTAAGGTAAATGTAGGTACTACATTTACCATTACTTTACCTAAATCGCATACAGATTAATGTTTAATCCAAATAGTTTTAGTTATTACTTCTTGAGAACTTGAGTTTAGAATTTGTAAATAATAAATACCATTTTCTATTTCATTAACAGAAATAGGTTCAGCACTTATGTAGCCTTCTTTAATGGTCTGACCCAAACTATTTATGATGCGATACGTGCTGTTTGGATGGTACGACTCTTCTAACTTTACATGTATAAAATCTGCAGAAGGATTTGGGTAAATTTGAATTTTATTATGTAAGCTTAGCTTATCTATACCCGTTGGATACGCATTTAGCACAAGTTTATGCAATGCCGGAATTACCCTAGTTAACAGTATATTATTATCTATGCTATCTTGGTTGGTTAACACAGAAATACTTACTCCCGTTAGCGTATCTACTGCATTTTCATTAATAAAACCTAAGAAGGTACCGCCATGCGAGTAAACGGTGCGGCCATTAATTAACCTGTTTAATCTAAAAATACCTAAGCCATAAGAGCTGTTAGTATTTAATCGTATGGTCTGAACCAATTCTTTTAAGGATGCAGGGCTCAGCAAATTTCCTTTAATAAGTTTATACCAGAAATCAACATTTTCCTCGGCAGTTGTCATTAGCGCACCTGCAGAGGAAGCCGCGCTAAAAAGTTGAGGAATGATATTTATTGGATAGGTATTCATTTCTACTAGATTGGTTCCATTTAAATTCATGGTCCACTGGTTAGGAATAACAGCATTATTGGGTTCGCCATAGAAGAAAGTATTATCCCAACCATTGGGATCTAGGACCCATTCGCGCATGGCTTGTACTATGGTTTTGTTTAGTACTTTTTCTATGATATAACCTGTAATGATATAATTGGTGTTAGAGTAATTCCAAGAGGTGCCCGGACTAAAATTAGCAGGGCCGGCCATGCTTAGTATTTCTGGTATGCTCCATATTTTAGAAGGGTTTCCGAGCAGGCTATCATTCATTTGAGCAGATAGGTATTCTCTGTTACCAGCCTGATGATTGAGACATTGTCTGATAGTAGAATTGGTGTTTAAATTAGGATATCCTTGAATCCATTTTCCGATGGTATCATCTAAACTCAATAATCCTTTTTCTTGCATTTTTAATAACAGAACAGCGATATAGGTTTTGGTA
>JAKRSG010000310.1 GCA_022402405.1 Bacteroidia bacterium
GAAAATATAACAATCTTATAAGCTTACCTGATTATTTTTGAACATGAAATATGTTCTATACCCCATTCTCTCTCTTCTCTGGCTGAACCCACTCGTTGCTCAGGTATTCGACGACTTCTCGGATGGTAATTTTACCCATAATCCAAGTTGGTTCGGACAAGATTCTTTATTCCAAATAAACGCTGCAAAGCAGTTGCAATCTAGAAGTTATAATAATTCTGTTGGACCCAGAATATTATACACTATTCAAACGCCAGAACCCAATATGGAATGGCGCGTGTGGTTGAGAATAGCCTTTAATCCAAGCTCGCAAAATTATGCCAGATGGATACTTTGCGCAGGAGATTCTTCACTAAAAAACTCATATTATGTTCAACTTGGTGGTGCCACCGGAAACTTGGATAGTATTTCACTTTATAAAGAAGTAAACGGACAAAGAACATGCATTATTCCGGGCAGACCAAGTACCTTAGGCAAAACCAATAATTGGGTTCAGCTTAAGGTTACACGAGACACTGATGGCATATGGCAAATGTTCACTGATACGGCTCAGAGTGGCGTATTTATTATGGAAGGAAGTGCAATGGATACCAGCATACAAATAGGCCCATACCACGGTTTTTTCTTTCAATGCACCGCAGGAAATGTAAGCAATTTTTATGCAGATGATGTATACGCAGGTAAACCTATAGTAGATAAAACTCCGCCCTATCTAAAACAACTTGAAATAAGCAATCCTACCGAAATTAAACTTGTGTTTTCAGAAAAAATACAAGCCATAGCTACGCAAAACATTTGGTTCAGCCAAGGACAAAAAGCAAGCGCTAGCAGCAGTAACCAAATAGAATGGCTACTAACACTTGAAGATAGTTTACGTGCAGATAGCTTTTTTGTTCTTGGCCTGAACCAATTGCAAGATATATCAGGGAATGCGATGGATACACAGCTTACGTTGGTATATCATATTCCAACAATGGACGAAGTGCTGATAACAGAGTTTATGCCCGACCCAGAGCCCGTTGTGGGCTTGCCAAATGCCGAATTTGTAGAGCTCTACAACAACAGCAGATTCCCCATAAACTTAAGCGATTTTAGCTTGGGAGATGCCGGACTAACAAGTAAAATTCCTGCATATATTATTATGCCCTTTTCTTACCTCATTTTTTGTGCGGCCAAAGATACAGCCTTGTACAAGCCTTTTGGCAATGTTCTAGGTTTAAATCCGTGGCCCAGTTTAAATAATAGTAGTGATACCCTTCGTTTATTCTACAAACAAAAAATATGGCAAGAAATTGCCTACGATTTAAGTTACTACAACCACAAAGAAAAAGAACTTGGAGGCTATAGTTTATCTATGTTAAACCCGTTTCATACCTGCTATAAAAAGAATAATTGGATGGCAAGTAATCATGTTTTAGGTGGTAGTCCGGGTACAGAAAACCCCAACTGGACAAACATAAAAGACAGCAGTAAAGCAGAATTATTACAAACAGAAATAAGCAGCCAAAACAGTATTGAACTTAGCTTTAACAAAGACATTAGCATGCAGAGCACGTGGCAAAATTACCTGCATTTACAAGGCATAGAAATAGAAAAAGTAGAACAAGATATTAATCAGCAAAGAAAAATTCAGCTTCATTTTACAGAATCATTTGAGCACGAAAAAACATACACCTTTCAGCTATATCCTGTGGAAGATTGTTTGCAAAATAAGAGTACACAACAAGTACAATTTACCTATTTAGAAGCTAAAAATCCAACACAAAATCAATTACTCATTACCGAAATTTATTACGATGAATCTCGCAAAGGAAATTTTCCCCAAAAAGAATTTATCGAATTATACAATGCCAGCGAACACCCCGTAAACCTATTAAACATGCAGTATTCAGATGCCACAAGCACGGTAAAATTACCAAAGTATATTCTACCTTCTAAAAGCTATTTAATTGTTTGTAGTGCCGCCAACCTTAACGAATTTTTACCCTTTGGCAAAGCACTTGGTTTAAGCACTTGGCCCAGTTTAAATACAAGCGATCAATTAAGCTTAAGAGACTCTAATGGATACTTATTACATCAAGTTCAATACCAAGATACTTGGTTAAAAACAACAGCTAAAAACTTCTCGTGCAGCATAGAAATGATAGACCTAAAAAACCCTTGTGCTGGCGCAAACAATTGGCGAGCATCGGTTCACCCAAACGGTGCTAGTTTAGGCGTAAAAAACAGCGTAGAAGGTATAAACAAAGACACAAAACCACCGCAATTATTGCGCGTATATGTAAAAAATGCTCACCAACTTCAAGTACAATTTACAGAGCCATTAGATAGCTTAAGTTTACAAGGTTCAAAGCAATTTTGGCTGAACCAAAACATAGAAGCAAGCAACTTTTATTTCGACCCGTTAAAGAGAAACCAGGTTTACATAAATTATGAAGATTCATTAGAAAAAGAGACCGAGTATGTTTTACAAATACTACCTATCAAAGACTGCGCACAAAACGCTTCAGAAACTTGTTATTCATTACCCTTTACCTTACCAAAAAAGCCAGAAAATGGCAGCATAATTATTAACGAACTATTGTTTAATCCGAGCACTGATGCTGTTGATTTTATAGAACTTTATAACAGTTCGTCCGAGCACATAGATATAAGCCAATTACAATTATGCAGATTAGATAAAGAACAAAATCAAGAGCAATATCAAAGTTTTGCCGAAGAAGGCATACAACTGGCACCTAACGAATATTTAGCTATTTCGGTTCAGCCAGAAAAAGTGCAGAATACGAGCTTTTATAGCAAACCAGAAAATTGGGTGCAGCACGATATTCCAGGTATGAGTGATGATGAAGGAACCATACTATTGATTAACGAAGAAAATAAAATACTAGATTCGGTGGTATATTCAGACAAAATGCATGTTTCATTTTTGCGAAATACAGAAGGCGTGAGCTTAGAGAAAATCAATCCTTATATAGGTGGCAGCCTCAGTACTAATTGGACCTCTGCTGCCGAAACAGAGAATTTCTCTACCCCCGGAAAACGTAATTCTCAATACAAAATAGGTTCAGCCATAAAAGGAAATTTTAGCTGCCGACAAGCCTATTTCTCACCAGATATGGATGGACAGGATGAGCTGCTAACATTTGATTACCAAACAGGAGATGGAATTTGGCTAGCCGATTTATTTATCTATAATCTGCAAGGGCAACTCATTAAAGAAGTCTGCAAATCGAAGCTCTTGGCCAACCAAGGAGAATTGCATTGGATGGGCGATAATATGCAAGGAGAGCGAGCTGCTATTGGTAATTACATTGCTTATTGGAATTGCTATAGTAGTAAAGGTAAGACGGAGCAACATAAAATTAGTATTGCTTTGTTATCCAAGTAGCGATTTATCTTCTACGTAAAAACAAAGTAAAGCTATCTGAGATGGCGATAAATAGAAAAATATACGATAACCAATCGCCGTATTTGCTGTAAAAAGTCTCCTCCAAATAAATAGGTACAGAACTACGTAACACATCTTTTTCCCAATAATTAGAGGCTTTAATAATGCTACCATCACGGTCGATAAAGCCACTAATGCCAGTGTTTGCGGCACGTGCTATGGCTCTTCTATTTTCGATAGCACGCAATCTACCAAAATCGAAATGCTGTTTATAGCCAGGCGTATTTCCCCACCAACCATCATTGGTAAGAATACACAAAACATCGGCACCCTTTTTTACATAAGATGCAACAAATTCTGGGAAAACACTTTCGTAACAAATAATAGGAGCAACTGATATTTTATGATAGCTTTTAAAATTCTTGCTTTCCGAATCTTGTCCGAGACTCCCCGAAGTGCCACCTAAATCTATTGCATAATCTTCCAAAAACTTGAAGAGTTGTGGGTAAGGCATTTTCTCTACTCCCGGCACTAATTTACTTTTATGATACACTTGTACGCTATCGTATGAATTTATCTGCAAGGCAGAATTATACACCTCATAATAACCCTCTCCATTCCTAAATTTGCGCGCTGCCAAGCTACGCCGCTCATTTTCTGCGTACTGATAATACGAATCCATACCCGAAACAATTACCACATGAGGATGCTTTTTAAGAAACTCTTGTAATTGAATAATTAGCGGTTCATTCATTAAATAATTTTCGAGCAAATTACCTTGCAAGGCCGTTTCAGGGAAGAGTAAATACTGCACTTTCCCATCTATTTTAGGTTCAGCCAAACGAAGGATTTCTGCTAATTGTTCGGTATCAGATAAACCTCCAAACTTATCAGAATAGGGATCAAAATTAGGCTGAACTACTACCATTTCTGCCTTTTTTAAAGATTGTGTAGGCAGATTATTCCAAATATAAATAGATAAAAAAGCCGGACTAATCAAAAACAAAAATACCTTGTTTAGCACTTTTTGTCTTCGTATAGGAGCTGGCCATAAGTTCCATTGCTGAACCAATTTATCTACTTCCATATTTACCAATAACACCCAAAGCGAACCACCCAAAATACCAGTAAACTCATACCATTGAGCCAGTATAGGAACATAGCTAAATACGTTTCCAAGTAATAACCAAGGATAAGCAAAGTCCCAGTGAAATTGAAGAAACTCAATACTTAACCAAAGTGCAATGAAATAAGAGTAATTTATGTTGCCATTCATACGGTTGCGCGCATGAAAGAGCATAATGGGCAGAACCATTGGCAGACTGTTTATAATAAACGCCGCTATTGCACCACCTGGACTAGCATTCCAAATCCACCAAACACTACCGATATTCCACAACAAGAACCCGAGCCAAGCATAAACAAAAAGCCATGCAAACGAATTTTGCTCTTGCTGCCTTATCTTTCTTTCGAGCATAAAAAGAGGCACAAATCCAGCAAAAGCTAAAGGAAATAAATAAAAAGGCTGCCAAGCAGCGGTAAATAATAAAGCCGTTAAAAAGCTTAATCCTGCATATTGAAGGTGTTTATTTCTTTCCATCTACAATCAATACAAATTCGCCCTTCACAGGGTTTTTAGAATAATATTCAATCAAATATTCGAGCGTTCCATTCACAGTTTCCTCGTATATTTTAGTTAGTTCTCTGCTTACGCTCACCATTCGGTCTGAACCTAAATATTCGCTAAACTGTTGCAGTGTTTTAAGAAGGCGATGCGGACTTTCATAAAACACCATTGTATATTCTATATCTACCAACTTCTTTAAGGCAGTTTGCCTACCCTTTTTCTCGGGTAAAAACCCTAGGAAGATAAAGGCATCAGAAGGCAAACCACTTTTTACCAAAGCAGGAACAAAAGCTGTGGCACCTGGCAAACACTCAATAGGAACCTGAGCTTGAATACACGCGCGCACTAACAAAAAACCAGGATCACTAATGGCTGGCGTGCCTGCATCACTTACCAAAGCCAACATCTTTCCACTTTGTAACTCTTTTATCAAATGGTCTATTTGCTTGTGTTCGTTATGCGCATGATAACTCCATAGAGGTTTACTAATTTGATAATGCTGCAATAATTTAGAGGTTTGCCTAGTGTCTTCTGCTAAAATGGCATCAACAGATTGCAAGATTTTTAGTCCCCTTAACGTGATATCTTCCAAGTTGCCTATAGGTGTTGGCACCAATATTAATTTTCCGGGTTGGCTCATTATGCATACAAATTAACAATCCTTAGTGCGCATTTTAGCATTTTATTTGCTTAGAAACTAAAAAATATCCCGTTTATTTGGACATATTTTACAGAAAATGAAATACCTATTAAACCGAATTAACGTTTATACCTTGTACTTTTTTGAGTATATAAAACATGGAGAATGGGCATCTATTCCGCATGCCTTTTTGTATATGTTTACCAGAAAATCGTATGCTACAGGTAAGCAAATGACCAGCAGCATGGGCAAATTTAAAACCCGTAAAGGCACACTCGATTTTCAATACATCAATTATGCTTACGAAATAGAAATAAAGCATTTCATAGAAAAACATCCCTTTGAAGTATTCTTTGATATTGGCGCATGCTTGGGAGAATATTGCATTTGGCTCGGCCATAAAGGATATACCTGTTTTGCCTTTGAGCCAGTAAGCGAGAGTTATGAAATGATTTCTCAGAACATTGAGTTAAACAAATTACAATCTAAAGTAAAGGCTTTTCATTACGGATTAGGTAGAGCGCATAGTATAGAACATTTCAAGATTAACCATACCAATCCGGGAGCCAGTAAGCGCGTTACGGAGGCTGATAGTGAAACACAGAAATTTGAGATAAATGCTTTAGACGATGTATATGCGGGTTTTGGACTGAACCCAAATACCAAAATACTCGTTAAAATTGATGTAGAAGGAATGGAAGTAGAAATGATAAAAGGAGCTACTCAATTTTTTCAATATTTTAAAGACATTACACTCATTATCGAAGAGAAGCTAAGCGGCGAATCTATCATTAGAGATACATTAAATGAAATTTGCCAATTTGAATACGGACATGTAGATAACTTTAATATCTACGCAAAGAAGATTTCTTAAGAATTCCCTTCGGCCTCTTTCTTTTTTTTACGCTCTTTCTGTATGGTGTTATAAATGGGAATAGATGTTACCACTATAAATACCACAATTACATAATTAAGGTAATCGAGAGCATTTGGTACAAGCTCGCCAACAAAATAACCGGCGGTAACTATGGTAAGTGGCCAAAGTACAGCACCCATAAAGTTAAAGAATAAAAACACGAGTGGTTTTACTTTCACCACACCTGCCAAAATAGGAGCAAATGTTCTAACTATAGGCAAGAATCTACCTAAAACTAGTGCTAATCCGCCATATTTTTTATAGAAATCTTCTGCCATGGTAATGTATTTTTTCTTGAAGAAGAGCGAATCTTTACGTTTATAGAGCGCCTCCCCCGTTCTAAATCCAAACCAATAACCAGCATAATAACCTACAAAAGCAGCAGCACCTATGTAAAAAATTAGATGGGCTAGTTCTACATCTAAAACCCCCATATAACAGAGCAGTCCAGCAGTAAACAACAAAGAATCACCTGGCAAAAACAAGCCAAAGAACACACCATTTTCTAAGAAAATAATGAGTATTA
>JAKRSG010000032.1 GCA_022402405.1 Bacteroidia bacterium
AGCTGGGAAGCCAGAAATTTGGCATACCTGGCTGGTACGGCATCTGCATACGGATTAAGTAAAGAAGAAGCTCTGCAAACCATATCCTCTGTACCTGCAGAAATATTGGGAGTTAGCTCTCAAATAGGAAGTTTAGAAGTAGGCAAAATGGCTTCATTTATTATTTCGGAAGGCGATATATTAGACATGAAATCTAGCAAACTATTTAAAGCCTTTTTGGATGGAGATGAGCTTTCATTAAAAAACGAACAAGTGCAACTCTACGAAAAATATCAAAATAAATATCTTAAGAAATAAAAGCAATTAACTAATAAAACAGATATTTGCACCCATTCATGAAAGGTTACATAAAATTTCTTCGCTATACCCTGCCTTATAAAGGTTTGGCTGCATTAAACGTTATATTCAATATTTTCTCTATCCTTTTTAGCTTGTTTTCAATTGCCCTTATTTTCCCGTTTTTGGGTTTATTATTTGGCAAAACAGCACTGGTAACCGTAAAGCCAAGTTTCGAATTTAAAGCAGAAACGTTAAGTCAGTTACTCAATTACCACCTTTCAGAAATCATCCGAACAGACGGTGCAGAATCTGCCTTAATCTTTATATGCGGACTTCTCATTAGCACCATTTTTCTTAAAAACCTATTTAGGTATTTGGCACTCTTTTTTATGGTTTCGCTCAGAAACAATGTGGTAAGCGATTTAAGAGAATCTCTCTACAAACACATTTTGGTGCTGCCTCTATCTTATTTCAGCGAAGAAAAAAAAGGCGACCTCATAAGCCGCATGAGTAGCGATATTCTTCAAATAGAAATTGCCATTATGAGTTCGCTTGAGGCATTGTTTAAAGAGCCTCTAACCATTGTCATATATCTTACTTCCCTTATTGTTATTAGTCCGCAATTAACCATAATAGTCTTTGTAACCTTACCCGTAATGGGATTGCTGATTGGTAGAATAGGCAAAATGCTCAAAAAATATTCGCAGCGTGGGCAATCAAAATTCGGCGATTTAGTTTCATTATACGAAGAAACACTCATGGGCATTCGCATTATAAAAGCCTTTAATTCACAAGCTTTTTTTATGCGCAGGTTTACAAAAGAAAACAGAGCCTATACAGCCATAAACGTTGCCAGCAATAGAACAAGCGACGCCTCTTCTCCTCTTTCCGAAACGCTAAGTGTTGTGGTACTAGCCTTTATTTTATGGTTTGGAGGTAAACTTGTTTTAAGCGGTAATAGCCTAAATGCAGAAGCCTTTATCTTATTTATCGGAGTGTTTACCCAGATTCTACCACCTGCAAAATCCTTTTCAACAGCCTATAGCAATATGCAAAAAGGCTTAGCCTCATTAGATAGGGTAAACGAAGTTCTTTTAAGCGAAGAAATCATAACAGAGAAACCTCAAGCCAAAGCCATTAGCGGCCTGAACCAACGCATAGAATTTAGAAATGTAAGCTTTAAATACGCCGATGAATATGTTCTTAAAAACATTAATTTGGTGATAGAGAAAGGTCAGACTGTTGCACTCGTTGGGCCATCAGGTAGCGGGAAATCTACCCTTACAGATTTAATTCCGAGGTTTTACGATCCAGTAGAAGGAGAAATATTAATAGACGGAGTAAACATTAAAGATTTACAAATTTTACCCCTAAGAGGCATGATGGCTATTGTGGCACAAGAATCTATTTTATTTAATGATACTATCTACAATAATATTGCATTTGGGAAAACAGACATTGCCGCCGATCAAATAGAAAACTCTGCAAAAATTGCCAATGCACATGAGTTTATTATTCAAACAGAAAAGTCGTATCAAACCAATATTGGCGATAGAGGAAATAAACTTAGTGGCGGACAAAGACAGCGTTTAAGCATTGCCCGCGCTATCAATACCAATCCAGATATTTTAATATTAGATGAGGCTACCAGCGCCTTGGATACAGCCAGCGAGAGATTGGTTCAAGAAGCCTTAAACAATATCATGGAAAACCGCACTACCATTGTTATTGCGCACCGATTAAGCACCATTCACAAGGCCGACAAAATTGTGGTTTTAGAAAAAGGTCATATTGTTCAAACGGGCAATCACCAAGAGCTTATCCAACAACAAGGATTGTACAAGCAGTTGCATGATATGCAGAAGATTTTAGAAGGGTAATTACTTAGAAACAGTCAAACACATTTGTTCCCAAAGTTCTTTGTGTGCTGGGTATTGGCTTATAAAGGTATTCTTATCTGCTAATTCAAAATCCTCAAAATCAAATCCGGGAGCTACGGTGCAGGCTACCAAACTAAAAGAGCCCGGCACCTCGCACCTAGAGCCAAACCAAGAGCCCGCTTTTATTACTAGTTGAAACGACTCTCCGGCTTCCAAATCATTGCCTAGCTTATGAACATGCAATTTTCCCTCCTGTGTTAACTCATAAATATGCAAAGTAGAACCCGCATAAAAATGCCATAATTCGTCGCTTGCAATTTTATGCATAGCCGAAAATTGCCCTTCTTTTAATAAAAAATAAATCGCCGTAGAAACATTCCTCTTCCCCTTAAATGCGGGAGGCAAATACTTATGCGCAATCTTTAATTCCGACCTATATGTTTCTTTAAAAGCACCACCCTCAACATGACTGCTTAGACCTAATTTTTCTATGTAATAATCTGCGTTTTTTTCTTTCATATGTTTAGTGTTGAACGACCAATTTACTAACATTTATCTGCCCCAAATCGTTTGTTATTTGTAAAAAATAAATGCCATTAGTTAAGTTGTTTATATCCAATATTCTCGTTCCTTTTTCTTCGGTTTGAACCAATACCAATTCACCTAAAGCGTTAGTTAGACTCCATGAATACGATGGCAAATTCTTACTTTCTATGTAAACCTGTTGATTAGCAGGATTTGGATAAACGTTAAAACCCATTTGTTGCAAATTGTCTAAACCCACGCCAGATCTGATAGAGATAGGCAAACGCATAGTATCACTTAAACAACCACCACTGCTTTGCTCTACTAAATACAAAGTATCCAAACCAACTTTCGTCCACTTTAAGGTTATGGCATTGCCTAAACTATAACCAATGCCATTACTAAAACGCCACAGATAAATAGAACCTGTAGTAGCGGGTACACTGTATGTGGCAGTATCAAAAAGCTTAACATCTGTAAGTCCGCTAATGCTGTTAGTATCGGGGTGACCAATCAAAAACACACGCTTGCTTAAACTGTCTTTGCAGCCACCACTTGTTTCGATACGCAATTTTACATCGAAATAATTTTTAGTGCCATAAACAAAGCTCTGGGTTTCTATTTGGTTCGAACCAAAACTGCCATTATCAAAGTCCCAATAGCGCGTGTAGGTTTCAGAAGATTGACTATTGTCTGTAAAGATAAATTCGTTTGTGCGGTGACATTGAATCATTTTGTTGACGGAAAAATCTGCCTTAACAATTGCGTTTAAATCTATCAAAATCACATTCGACTA
>JAKRSG010000311.1 GCA_022402405.1 Bacteroidia bacterium
TGGAGATGATTTGACTAGTGGGGTTATCATGGAACACGGGCTGCTTTGCCCTACAAACTGTTCTAATTTGAATGCCCTAAATACATAGTGAAACTAATATCTCATATAACGCAGTTTTTCTGGATTATACCAGTGGTTATTGGAATTAATAACTATAGACACCTTAGCAATATTACAAAGGTGTTTATAGTTTTTCTTATTTGGTCGCTTTTTTCTGAAGCTTGGGCTTGGTATCTTGCATCAGAGGGAATAAACAATCATTTCGTTTATAAAATTACTGATTATGTTTTGCTATTAACTATCACTGTTATGCTTTTCATGCAAAACAAGGTGAATATCATGTTAGTTCTTTTGTGCATGTGCCTATTCTTATCATTATTTTATGGTGTGGTTTTTTTTGAAGAAGAATTTGGACTAATAGGTGGGTTCCACACGTTTTTTACATTGGGTTCGGTTTGCATTATTTCTTTGTTAAACTTGACTAGAGTTATTAAACAGACTCAATTTATTGGTCTATTTAATTACTCTGAATTTTGGATTTTCGGAGGTCTACTTATATACTGTTACTCTGTTGTTACTTTTCTTTGCTTATATAAATATTTTGGAAGTGGCAATACAATATTAAATCTATATCAAAATTTATATTTATTTCTTGTAACGATAGTTTCAGGTTTTTTATTCACCAAAGCCATGTTATGCAAACAGAAAGTCAAGACATATTATTAATACTCGTTTTTTCAAGCTTGTCTATGTTTTCATTGGCGGCCTTTTTTGTGTATACAATATACCGATATCAAAAAAGAATACAGCAAAAGCAAAAAGAACTTTTTGCCGCAGTAATTCAAGCGCAGGAGCATGAAAAGGAACGGATTGCAAACGATTTACATGATCAAGTGGGGCCATTATTGTCTAATATCAAATTTAACATCGGTTTATTTGAAGATATAAGTCAACTTGAACAATTTAAAAAAGATAATAGCAAGTTAATTGATATTGCAATAGATAATATAAGAACCGCTTCCTATGATTTATTACCCAAAGTACTATATGAGTTTGGACTTGTTGATGCCCTGGAAGATTCCTGCGATTTAGTCTCCAGAGGAACAAACATGCAAGTTCAATTTTATTATCAGGATGTATCCAATAAACCAAAGGTGCTATCCAAACAATTTGAGTTAACAATTTACCGGGTTGTGATGGAAATTTTGAATAATTCAGTCAAATACAGCAAGGCAACTTTATTGGATGTAAAAATTTTAAAAGGAGATGAGTGGTACGAAGTGTATGTATCAGACAATGGAATCGGATTTAATATGCAGGATGGAATACCCCAAAAGAAATCGGGTATGGGTATCAAAAATATTTATAGCAGGGTTGAAGCCTTTGAAGGAAGTTGTGAATTAACTTCTAATCATGCTGGAACCACATACCACCTATTGTTTAAAGTAAAAAATTTAGTTTAATGCAACAACAGGAAAAGATTAACGTGGCTATTGCCGACGATCATGTAATTTTTAGAGACGGACTTAAAGCATCTTTAAAAAAGATATCGATAGTGGGGCAGATTTATCAATGCAAAAACGGACAAGAAGTTATTAATTTACTAGAAAATAATGATGTAGAAGTTCTATTGTTAGATATAGAGATGCCTGTTATGAACGGAATTGAAACGGCAAGATGGATCATAAAAAACAAACCAGAAGTTAACATTATAGTATTAACAATGTTTAATAACAGACGATACATAATGGAGCTTTATGATATTGGTGTTTCAGGTTATTTAATGAAGAATACAGATGTGAGTGAGCTAAAAAAAGCTATTACTATGGCCTTACAAGGTGATTCGTATTATTGTACGGAAGCACAAAATGTTATTTTTAAAGATTTATTAAGAAGAGATAAAGTAAGCACCAATGGCGAAGCCGTTAAAAATATATCGGCTCGTGAAATGGAGGTATTAAAACTCATTTGCGAACAACACGGTACCGAAGAAATTGCCGAAAAGCTATTTATCTCTCCTTTAACTGTAAAAAGACACCGACAAATTTTAATGGAAAAAACAAACTCCAAAAATTTAGCAGGACTGGTAGTATTTTCAATAAAAAACGACATTTATAAGATTTATTAAGTTGCACCATTATTTCTCGCCTCTCGCATCTCGTCTCTAAAAGTCTGGATTCTGGATTCTGGACTCTAGATTCTAGATTCTAAAAATAAATCCGATAAAACGGCACGGGAAAAAATCCAATCTGATAATTTGTTTGCATCCTTCCGGTTGCGGGGTTCCAGATTTGGTTCAGAACGTTTTGTGTATTAAAAATATTCTGGATTTCTATGGCAAACTCTTGCGTAAAACGCTTGGTATTTTGCCTAAAACTTAATTTAAAATCGCTTCTAAAAAAGGTAGGTAATCTGTTTTCAAAAGCTTTTTCTAATTCATAAACCACGTCCCCATTTGCCCTTGAGGCCGCTTCATTTATAGGAATAAACCTTCTTCCTCCGCTGCTTACCACTTTTATATTTACACCTAATACATTGTTTTTAGATTTACCAACATTCCATTCTTTACCTACAAGGGCATTAACCACAAAGTTTCCATTAAAGGCTGTATTGCGCCATATATTATCGCTGGCCAAATACTTACTTTCAAACAAACTTGCCGTAAACAAATAATACCAACCTTTATGCATAAAGCGCTCTAGCGTAAACTCAAAACCATAATTATGTGCTTTACCGGTATTCACCAAACTATCTGCATAAACCGGAATAAAATCGGCACCAAAGTTTAAGGTAGAGAAATAGCTTGGGTTTTGCGTTACAGGAATTTTTACCAAATGTTGGTAATAGGTTTCTAATTTTAAGCGTGTTTTGGCACCTATCATCCAATCGTAACCCAATACAAAATGATGCGCTTCGCTCATCTGTAACTCTTTGTTGGTAGTGGCATAAATCTGGTTAAAAGTATCTGATAATGTTTTGGTAAAATAGGTTAATAGGGGTTGTATCTGACTGTGTTTTCCGTACCCAAAAGAAAGGGCATGCGATTCGTTTAGTTGATGTTTTATACTCGCCCTAGGGTCTATGCCATAGCTACCATTTAAGCTTAAATAACTGGCATGTAATCCGGCATTTAGTTGCCAACGCGCACCCAATTTATAATTGTAGTTAAGGTAAGCCTGCAAAAGCCTTGTGTTTTCATGAAAGTTTAACCTACTAAAATAGCTCTGCAACGGATTAAGCCACAAACTATCCTTCATAATGCCTCCCAAATTATTCACTATTATTCCCAGCTTATAACTCTGCGAAGCACTGTATTTATAATTTACAAAACTATGTAAACTCTGTCGGTAATTTACCGTATTTCGTCCGAGCAACAAATAAGGCGTATTGGCATTATTTAGCGTATCAACCCTTACTGTATTGGCCTCTCCAGAAGTAGAAAGAACCGTTTTTACATACGATTTTGCCCCTAACCTAAGCACATGTGTTGCGCCTATCACTCCCATGGCTGAACCAAAATCTATATCCTGGGCAATAGGCAAATTGGCACGCTCGGCACCTTTCTTTTCACTATCTAATAACTTGGTATTGCTTTTTCCTCCAATACCAAACACACTAAAATCGCCCCATTTAGTTTGCGGAAAATGAAACTTAAAGGATACATCTTGGTAGTTTGGAATTCCAGAATTACCAAACTGTATGCCCAGGGTGCTAAACAAACTAAGTGTAGAATATCTATAGCTCATCATATAAGAAGAACCCTTCGATTGTTGTATCGGACCTTCAGCTAAAAGCTCTATGCCTGCAAAGCCTACCTGACCAATAAACTCGCGTTTTTCGTTATTGCCATTCCTAAGTTTTAAATCGAATACACCCGCTTGCGCATTGCCATATTCTGCCGGGAAAGCACCTGTTAAAAAATCGGAATTAGACAACATGTTTACGTTTAAAATACTAACTGGTCCGCCGTTGGCACCCTGACTACCAAAATGGTTTGGATTAGGAATATCGGCACCCTCTAACCGCCACAATAAGCCCATGGGCGAGTTACCGCGTATCACAATATCATTTCGTTGATCGTTGCCCCCACCGGCCACACCCGCAAAGTTTGCAGCCATTCGGCTTGGGTCGTTAAAACCACCCGCATACCTGTTTACTTGGTCAACCGAAAAACTTCTGCCACTCACCAAAACCAATTCATTGTTTGCCCTACCCTTATCCTTTTTTGCCTCTACAACCAACTCCCGCACCGTTTGCAGTTTTTCTTCCAAAGTAATTGTAAGCACTACCTCCTTAGCAGAATGCACCAATACATCCGAAACTTTGCGCGTATCGTAACCCATATAACTCACCAATAATTGCACCCTTCCCAAAGGCACACCCAGTATTTTAAATTTGCCATTAATATCCGTTCCAGCGCCAAGTATTTTGCCCGATTCGGCAATTACCTGCACGCTTGCCCCAATCAAAGGCTCATTGGTCTCTTTATCCGTTACAGTTCCTCGCAATGTTTGCGTTAAAACCTGTTGGGCTGAACCAAAAGTTGGTATTAATAAAGTTACAACAAATAAGAGCATCCAATTTTTAAGTTTCATATTTCGAAGCAAATAAGCGCTCGAAAGTAACCAAAATAAAAATTGGATGCTACAGGCAACAAAACTAAAACGGAAGCTTTAAACTAAGGCCGTAAACTAAATTACCTGATCGTGTATTTATTAAGTCGAACGAATAGTTTAAGGATCCTAAAGAATTTACCGTACTTAACTTAATGGCGTTATTTAATTCATGTTCGGCCGAGGCCCTCATTACTCCGCCTTGCAACCCAAACCATTTTGCATTTTTTGAACGAGAAGATAAGTTAAATAAAGCCAACACTTCCAAAGAATGCACCATTTGATAATTGGAAAACTTACCTTCATTAAAATCGGTAAAAATATATTCCGTTAATCCAAACCCAATTTTATAAGGTGAAGTGCCATATTTACCTTGACTTTGGAACATTGCCCATACTCCTAAATTAGGCGCCATTTTACTGCCAATTACAGACAATCCTATTGCTGGTCCAACAGAAAATGAAAACTGCCGTTTATGTTGAAAATGCGAAACGCTATACGCACTGCTATCTGTTTTTACCCATAGTTGCGTGCTTTGGCGCCTATACTTTTTATTGGCCACACCTACTTCAATGGCTTGCTTTATATTAACGGCCTCGAGTTTAGCAGCCAACTCTGTCGGATTTTCGACATACACTTGCCACTCCATTTTATGCGCTAAATCTAAAATCACAAATTTGTATTTGGGCAGATTTAAATCGAGACGCAACATCTCTTGCGTCACATCTACCCGCTTCTCGCTGTATTCTGCTGCTTCGGCTTTTATCCGGCGCTGCGAGGCATTTTTATAAAAATAATACACCTCTTGTTCCTCGCCAGATAATTTACCACTGGCATAGGCTGCTTTTAAATCGGCAATAAACGTTGTTTTGAGCGCCTCAGCTTCCTCGGCAAAAAATCCAAGCTCTTTAAACTCTTTACCAATCAATAAAACCTTATCTTTTCCTGTTAGTTCAATATGCAGGGTATCCGAGTAAATTTCCTCCGGAAACTCAGCATCTACATACCATTTAGCTTGTGAAAAAACGGTTTGGTTCAGGCAAAACAGTGCCAGAGCCATGGCAAAAATGACTTTACTTTTCATATATGTTTTTATTTAAAAATTTGCTTTTAACTGCAAGGGAGACCCCCCATTTGTAGTACTTGAAAACCCATTTGTTTCGGGCATAAAAAACCTAAATTGCACTAACTTTTCGCTTGTATTTGCCTTTGGAAATTTGGCCGCATACACCTCATCTGTAAAATCTATTTCTACGTAGCGAGATTTTATTTTCTCCGGTACTTTTTCGGCTACTAAAACAGCTGGCAATGATGGCAAAATACTGTCTTCGGTCTGAACCAAAACAGGCGCCTCTTCCCTCTTTTTAAGGCTTGTTTTTCTTTTATTTATTGGCTTTATAGTAGCTATTTCTTTTTTAGGTTCAGCAACAAACGCTGTAGGTTTTTCAACAACTTTGGGGGCAAGTGCTGCTACAGTTAAATCTTGTTTGGGTTCAAACCAAAAGAAAGTTATTACGGCTAAAAACAACGCTGCAACACCACTAAGACACCAAATGAATAAAGGTTTTTTACTTGATTTTTTAGCAGGCAAAGCAGCCGCAACAAGCTCCCATTTGCTTTCTAAATTGGGTGTAAATTCTAAAGGCAAATCGTCAATAGATTCAAACTTTTCTTTTAATATATTATTTTGCCTTTCCATAGCCGTATTGAGATTGAGTTAATAAAACTTGCAAACGTTGTTTGGCTTTAAACAATTGAGATTTACTGGTACTTTCGCTTATGTTTAACTCGGCTGCAATTTCTTGATGGGTATATCCCTCAATCACAAATAAGTTAAACACCGTTCTGTAGCCAACAGGTAATTTTAACAAGGCATCTAACAAATCTTTAGCAGCAATATGGGCAAAAAAATCATCATCACTTTCTTTGTCAATTTCCTCTGAAAGCGTTGCCAAACTTAAGTTTTGCTGTTTACGCAAAGCCATTAAACTTTCGTTAACCATAATGCGCTTTAACCAATGCACAAAGCTTTGCTCGTGCTCATAGGTAAAAGCATCCAATTGCTGAAAAGCCTTCATAAACGCCTTCATCATACAGTCTTCAGCTTCATCGGTTCGAACCAAATAACGCTGACAAACCCTGAACATTTTAGCATACAAAGATTCAAAAACCCATTTCTGCGTTTTGGCATCTCCTTGTTTTAATAACTTAATATGTTCTTTGTTTACTTGCACGTTTTGCTTTTGTTACGTAAGCATCCGCTAAACTACATCTTTTCTTGAGCAAAAACAAGGCAGACCTTTGGCGCATGAAATATACCAAAGAAATGATGTTAACCCATTA
>JAKRSG010000312.1 GCA_022402405.1 Bacteroidia bacterium
AGTTATGCGTTCTCTAAGTATGATTTTAATGAAGCAATATTAGGAACATTTAGCGAATCTACTCGGCGGTAATCGGCCACTAATAAACTTATCCAATCTAGTCTATGAATGGTTTGGTAAACGCTAGCAAGGTTAAACGTTTCTACTCCCATTTCAATAATTTTATGATTTTCCACTTCTAATAATCCTACTAAGAAATCGAAACGTGAGCTTACTCTGGCATTAGAACCCGAATCTAAGAAGAAGAAAACAGTATCTAAGGTTCCATAATAACTTTCGATAACATTGTGATTGTGTTCAGGCAAAACATGAGTAAAACACTCGTGTTTGGCATTCTCTTGCACCTGCTGCGCAAAGCGAGTTGCAACGCCTTCAAACGGACCATCACTTAATACTACAAACTTAGATTTACAACGCGATTGTATGCTGTTAAACACCTCTTCTGCATCTTGATGGTATGGAGTATTATCTTCGAACAAAGCAGCTACATTTTTCAACTCCTCAGATTTTGAACTACCCATTAAATCACCAAAAATTTGGATGAGGTAAGTGAGCGAAAATCCAAGTGCCATGCGTGGCTGAAAGCCTGGTTCAATGAAATAGGTTTTAAGATTATGCTCTTTTGCTAATTCACCTAATTTGCCACCACTCGTTAAAATAAGCATGGTGCTGCCACGTTTTTTTACCTCTTCAAACATGGCTAATGTTTCTTCGGTATTGCCACTGTATGAACCCAAGATAACCAAGGTTTTTTCGTTTACAAATGCTGGCAATGAATAATCTGCCACCACTTCTACAGGTAAAGGAAAATCATTGGCAAATATGTTTTTTACCAATCTTCCACCAATCCCACTACCACCTAAGCCTCCAATTAATACATTGGCAAACTGACCACAATTTAATCCGTGGTTACTATAATTGTTAATGGCAAAGTTTATCTGATAATTGAACTTCTTTAACGCCTCGTGTTGTATATTCATATTTTAGTCTTTAGTCTTTAGTCGTTGGTCTTTAGTTTTTAGTCTTTGGTCTTTAGTCGTTGGTCTTTGGTTTAATTTTAACTACTGCAAGAAAGTGAATTCGTAATCCGTAATTATTTCAAAAGGTTCATCAAATAAACGCCATATCCGCTTTTGAGGTATTTCTTTGCTTCGCGTTCTAAGCCAGCTTTATCTAACCAACCCATGCGGTAAGCTACTTCTTCAATGCAGCCTATTTTCCAGCCTTGTCTGTCTTCAATTACTTGTACAAACTGACCAGCTTGCATCAACGATTCAAAGGTGCCTGTATCTAGCCAAGCCGTGCCTCTTTGTAATACGCCTACTTTTAATTTTCCAGCTTCTAGGTATACTTTGTTTACGTCGGTTATCTCCAATTCGCCTCTAGGCGAAGGTTTGATATTGGCGGCAATTTCTACAATAGAGTTATCGTAAAAATATAATCCAGGAACTGCGTAGTTCGACTTAGGCTTAAGAGGTTTTTCCTCTATGCTTAAGGCTTTCATGTTTTCATCAAACTCCACTACACCATAACGCTCTGGGTCGTTTACATGATAGGCAAAAACTACTCCGCCTTCTGGGTCGTTATTGCTTTGTAAGAGTTGGCTCAAACCGGCTGCATAAAAAATATTATCTCCTAAAACCAATGCTACTTTATCTTTGCCAATAAAGTCGGCACCAATAATAAATGCTTGTGCTAGGCCATCTGGCGAAGGTTGCTCTGCATATTCAAATCTACAACCAATTTGAGAACCATCGCCCAACAGTTTTTTAAATCCAGGCAAATCATGCGGAGTAGAAATGATTAATATCTCCCTAATACCAGCCAACATTAAAGTACTTAGCGGGTAATAAATCATGGGTTTATCGTAAACAGGCATTAACTGCTTGCTAACAGCAATTGTTAAAGGGTGTAAGCGTGTGCCGCTTCCTCCGGCTAAAATTATTCCTTTCATTGATTGGTCTTTTGTCGTTAGTCTTTGGTCCTTAGTCCATAGACGATAGTCCATGGTTTGAGTCCTAATTTTTAGATTTGATTATTACACTGTTTTAGTTGTTAAGTTTTTCAATTTGCAATGTAATAGATTTATTTAAAAATCAATTAATACATAATCAAATTAGCTTTTCATTTAACACTTAACACTATCTTCCAACATACATCTTATCATAGTACTTCGCGTAATCTCCACTCGTAACCTCATCCATCCATTGTTGGTTTTCTAGGTACCAGTTAATTGTTTTTTCTATACCTTCTTCAAACTGTAAACTTGGTTCCCAACCTAACTCTTTCATTATTTTATTGGCATCAATGGCATAGCGTAAATCGTGACCAGCTCTATCTGTTACGTAAGTAATCAACTTCTCAGATTCGCCTTCTGCTCTGCCCAAAAGTCTGTCGGCAGTTTTACAAATTACTTTTATTAAATCGATATTGGTCCACTCGTTAAACCCACCAATATTGTACGTTTCGCCGTCTTTTCCTTTATGAAAAACATCGTCGATGGCACGAGCATGGTCTACCACATATAACCAATCTCTCACGTTTTCTCCTTTACCATAAACGGGTAGAGGTTTGTTGTTGCGAATATTATTTATGAAGAGCGGTATGAGCTTCTCAGGGAATTGGTTCGGACCATAATTATTAGAGCAATTACTGATAACTACAGGTATTTTGTAGGTATTATGATAAGCTCTTACAAAATGATCGGAGCTAGCTTTACTAGCAGAGTATGGCGATTGTGGGTCGTATGGAGTATCTTCATAAAAGAAACCTCCATCGTGCAAGCTACCATAAACCTCATCGGTAGAAACATGATAAAAACGCTTGCCTTCCATATTGCCTTTCCAGCATTCTTTAGCGGCATTTAACAAGTTTACGGTGCCAACCACATTGGTCATAACAAACTCTAGTGGATTGCTGATACTGCGGTCTACATGACTCTCAGCAGCAAGATGTATAACAGAGTCGAATTGATGCTCAGTAAATAATGAAGTAAGTGCAGACGCATCTACTAAATCTACTCTATGAAAATGATAATTCGGCGCATTTTCTATGTCGGTTATGTTTTTTAAATTACCAGCATAAGTTAACTTATCTAAGTTATGAATTTGGTAATTTGGGTATTTGTTTACAAACAAACGCACCACATGCGACCCAATAAATCCGGCTCCTCCGGTAATTAATACTTTTCTATTCATGCTAATTTTTCTTTTATTTCGACGAACTATTTGCAATAGCTTTCTCCCATTGCCAAGCACTCAACATACATTCTTCTAAAGATTTTTGTGTTCTCCAGCCTAACTCGTTAGCGGCTTTATCGCAGGCAGCGTATACTTGAATTACATCACCAGCACGGCGCGGACCAATTTTATAGTTTAATTTTACTCCACTTACAGCCTCAAAGGTTTTAATAACTTCTAACACAGAGTTTCCTCTGCCAGTACCTAAGTTAAATACCGAAAACGCGTTATTATATTTTTTCTTTGCTAAAAAATCTATAGCTGCCACATGCGCCAATGCTAAATCTACTACATGGATATAATCTCTAATACATGTGCCATCTGGAGTTGGATAATCATCGCCAAATACGGTTAATACTTCTCTCTTACCAATAGCGGTTTGCGTGATAAATGGCACCAAATTATTAGGAACGCCAATTGGCAACTCTCCAATTAGTGCGCTTTCATGCGCGCCAACCGGATTAAAATACCTAAGCGCCACAACTTTTAAGTCGCACGCTTTGCTTTGATCCATTAATATCTCTTCACAAATCTGTTTAGTATTTCCATACGGAGATTGTGCCACCGGAATGGGTGCATTCTCATCTACCGGTGGCGTAGCCTCGCCATAAACGGTGCACGACGATGAAAATACAATTTGGTTAATATTGGCTTCTTGCATGGCCTCCAATAAATTTACCGTGCCGCCTACATTGTTTTCGTAATATTTTAATGGCAATGCCACGCTTTCACCTACTGCCTTGTTGGCCGCAAAATGTATAACTGCATCAATATCTTTATGCGCTTGTATGTACTTTTTTAAAGCCGCTTTATCTCTAATATCTACCTCTTCAAAATCGATAGTTTTGCCCGTTATCTTGGCCAAATTATCCAATACACTTGGGTAAGAATTGTCGAAATTATCAATAGCAAGTACATCATATCCTGCCTTTATTAATTCAACAATCGTGTGTGAGCCAATATATCCGGCTCCGCCTGTTACAAGAATTTTCATAGTTTATGTTTATTTGTTTGCCTGCACAAAATCTCTATTTTGTATAGAGTTTCTCTCGCAAAATAAGAAATTTTATGCAAAATTTATATGGTTTATAGTTTCATAATATCATCCATTCGGTCTGAACCAAAACCTCGATTAAGCGTACCTGAATTCAGAATCTCCGTGTTTAACTATCACTTCTTTTTGGGCGCTTGGTTCAACCCGACCAATAATTTGAGCTTCTATGTTAAACGATTTTGCCACAGATATTAAGGATTCTGCCGTTTGTTCGTCGGTATAAAACTCTAGCAAATTGCCCATGTTAAATACCTTGTACATTTCTTGCCAATCGGTGCCCGATTGCGATTGAATCATCTCGAATAATGGGGGAGTGGCGAATAAATTGTCTTTTACTATTCTATGCTCGTTTATAAAATGTAAAACCTTTGTTTGTCCGCCTCCCGTGCAATGAATCATGCCATGAATCTTTTCGAAATATTCATCGAAGATGGTTTTTATAATCGGACTAAAAGTACGTGTTGGAGAAAGTATCATTTTTCCAACGTTTAGCGGGTGATTAGGCAATTGATCACTGAGTTTTAATCCGCCAGTATACACCAATTCATCAGGCACTAATGGGTCGAAACTCTCACTTACTTGTTTGTAATAACTACTCAACACATCGTGTCTGGCCATGGTTAAACCGTTGCTTCCCATTCCGCCATTGTATTGATTTTCGTAGCTAGCTTTTCCAAAAGAGGCAAAGCCCACAATTACATCACCAGGTTTTATGTTATGGTTCGAGATAATTTCGCTTCTTTTAGCTCTTGCAGTAACGGTGGAATCCACAATTATGGTTCGAACCAAATCGCCCACATCTGCGGTTTCCCCGCCAGTAGAATGTACGGCAATTCCGTGTTGGTTCAGCATGACTATAAATTCTTCTGTGCCTTCGATGATAGTAGAAATTACCTCACCCGGAATGAGGTTTTTGTTTCTGCCAATGGTAGAAGAAAGGGTAATATTTTTATAGACACCTGCACAAAGTAAATCGTTTAGATTCATAACAATGGCGTCTTGGGCAATGCCTTTCCAAACGCTCAAATCGCCAGTTTCTTTCCAGTACAGGTATGCCAAAGAAGATTTTGTTCCGGCACCATCGGCATGCATGAGGTTGCAATATTGCTCGTCGCCTCCTAAATAATCTGGAACAACTTTGCAAAATGCTTGCGGAAACAAACCTTTGTCTATGTTTTTGATGGCAGCATGTACATCTTCTTTTTGGGAAGAAACACCGCGTTTCATATATTTATCTGAGCTCATATCAAGTGCAAAAGTAAGGATTTACGAGTTAAGCACCAGCAGTATTTGCATTCAAATAAACCTTTCTAAAACTATTTTCTAGCGTTTGGGTTTAAAATCACTTCTTAAAATGCGTACCGTTGTTCTTCGGTTTTGTTGGTGCTCTTCCTCAGAACAATCTACATCGTCGCTACAATCGTTAACCAGCTTGGTTTCACCATACCCAACTGCTACTAACCGTTCTTTTTGTATGCCTTTCTGACTTAAATAATTCACACAACTCTGTGCTCTCTTTTTAGATAGCTCCAAGTTATAATTAGCAGGTGCCCTGCTGTCTGTATGCGAGGCAAGTTCTATAACTAAATTGCTATTATTGGAAAGAATGGCCGCTAATGAATCTAATATTACTCTTGCATCTGGTCTTACATCCCATTTATCTAAATCGTAATAAATGCCTTGCATGGTTAATTCAATATCCTCTGATGGCACTAAATCTAAAGCAATTTTTAACTCAATGGTAGTGTCTTGTTTAATATTCCTGGTATCTAACTCGTATTTATTACTGCTCAAATACTTGTCTTTGCTCGCACTTACAATCCACGTTTCATTCAATGGAATATCTAAAATAACCAAACCTTTATCATTGGTTTTTGGTTCAAACAGAATTTTACCAGAGCTAAAAGCTGTTTTTACCGAAGCGCCAGAAATTTCTTTATTGGTTTCTCTATCATACACCATGGTTTTAACCAATACCACAACCGGTTTGTGGGCAATGCTATAAATATCATCATCACCTAAACCGCCTTCTCTATTAGAGCAAAAATAGGCAAACGGGGCTTCTGGATTTTGTTTAGATTGTGGCATAAAACTAATGCCAAAATCATCGGCTCCAGAATTTATGGGTGAACCCAGATTTTGAGCAACAGCAAAGGTTTCGGCGCTATCTCTGCTCTCAAATAAATCGAATCCTCCCATGCCTAAATGCCCTTTAGAAGCAAAATAGATTTTACCATCCTCGGCTACAAATGGAAACATATCATCTTCTGCTGTATTTATGCTTTTGCCAGCATTTACGGGCTCTCCCCATTGGTCTTTAACGGCATCATACGGTATGAACCAAATGTCTTTTCCGCCCATACTTCCGGGTCTGTCGCTGCTAAAAAACATTCGCTTGCCATCGGGAGTAAAAGCTGGGTGACCCGTACTAAAACTATCGCTGTTAAAGGGTAAAGCTTTGGGCTCAATCCAAGTTCCATTCTGAAAATAACTCACATAAATTTTGCAGGAAATTCCTTTTCCATCTACGCCGTTACATTGTGTAAAATAAGTGGTGGTATAAGCAGAATCAAACCATGCAACACCCTCGTTGTAATTGGAGTTTAACGATTTTAAAGCTTGTGGTTTGTTAAAGGTATTATTG
>JAKRSG010000313.1 GCA_022402405.1 Bacteroidia bacterium
AAGAAGGCGATTTCCTTTACCTTATTGGAGGATATGGATATAGCGCAACATTTACCAACCATATAACATTCCCTCATTTAACGGCCATTCAAGTTCCGATGTTAATAAATGTCGTTAAAAATGGCCTTCCTATTACAACTTATATTCGCCAAATAAGCGACACACTTTTTGCTGTTACGGGCGGCTCTTTAAAGAAAATCAATCAGACATATTATTTGGTTGGTGGACAAAAATTTATTGGCAGATATAACCCTATGGGCCCCACGAGCGGACCCGGATTTATTCAGGAATATACCAATGCCATTAGAAAATTTAAGCTTTCAGATAACGGAACACAAATACAGATTACCCATTTGCCAAGTATAGTAGATGCTGTAAATTTACATCGAAGAGATTATAATGTGGTTCCACAAATACTTCCCAATTTACAAGAAGGCCTAACAGCATTTTCTGGAGTTTTTCAAACTAATGCAGATTTACCATACTTAAACTGTGTAACTATTGATAGTGTTCAAGCCAATGTAAACAACAATTTTGCGCAGTATTACAATCATTATCACTGCGCTAATATTCCTTTATATAGTGAAACGAATAATGAGATGCACAACATATTTTTTGGAGGCATTGCACAGTACTACGACAATCAAGGCACTTTGATACAAGACAATAATGTTCCGTTTGTAAAAACTATTGCCCGTGTTACTCGCCAAGCGAATGGACAAATGGCAGAGTATAAATTACCCCTGGAAATGCCAGGTTATTTGGGTTCGGGCTCAGAGTTTATTTCTATTAACTCACTATCTCAATATTCTAATGAAGTTATCAAATTAGATCATTTAACAAACGACAGCAACTTAGTAGGATATATTTTTGGAGGCATAAGCAGTTCGGCACCCAATATATTCTTCACCAATACAGGTACACAAAGTGCAGCAAGTAACCAAATTTTCAAGGTATATATAATCAGAAACAACCCAACAAATATCCATAAGTTAAATGAGCAAAGCACGAGTAGTTTACACATGCAAGTATATCCTAATCCTAATAACGGACATTTATATATTAAATTTAACTTGATAAATAAGGCTGAACCAATAACACTAATTATTCAGGATAACATGGGTAAAGTTATAGAACGCGATATACTTGAAAATCTTAAAATAGGTGAAAATATTTATAGTCAGAAACTAAAAGGACTTACAAGTGGCGGCACGTATTATGTAACGATAGAAACCTCTAAAGAGAAATCAACACAAAAAGTAATAATAAACCCTTAAATAAAAACAAAATGAGAAACTTACTTATCATCGCCATTAGTTTAGTAATGGCAGCATCAAGTTGTAAAAAAGACGAAAACACAACAGCCAATAACGATATTACATCACAAATTAATAGCCTACCAAAAGAAAGCTTAAATGCAGACGAATTAACAAGTTTAAAATTAATGCGTGAAGAAGAGAAGTTAGCGCATGATGTGTACATGAATTTGTATAGAAAATGGAATACACAAATTTTTTCGAACATTGCATCAAGCGAACTAACTCACACCAATGCGGTTCTAACTCTCTTAAACAAATATCAAATCGCCGACCCAGTTGGAAATAATGCAGAAGGTGTATACACAGATTCTACTTTACAAACTATATATAACCAATTAGTATCAAAAGGGAATACAAGCAACCTAGAAGGATTTATTGTAGGAGCTACGGTAGAAGATTTAGATATATATGATTTAAACCATTGGCTTACCAAAGTTGATAATCAAGATATCAAATTTGTGTATGAAAATTTGAATAAAGGAAGCAGGAATCACCTACGTTCATTTTACGCCCAAATAATTCAATCTGGAGGAACGTATAAAGCCCAATATCTATCACAAGAGCAATTAGAAGCTATAATAAATAGTCCTAAAGAATCTGGTTCTTGGTAAATATAATTGGACAGCTGCTCAAAAATTATTTAGTAAACACAGCAGCTGTCCAATTATTTTGTTGAGTACTAGCTACATATTTAAAATCGGTATTTTCTGCTGCCTGTTGTAAATCGGGTAAGTCTGAAGTATAAAACCCAGAAATCACCAATTTACCAGCAGAGGCAAGCAAAGGGAATAAACTTGCAAAGCTCTCCATTAAAATATTTCTATTAATATTGGCTAAGATAATGTCAAAAGTTTGGTTTGGAATAGCATGTAAATCTCCTTCAATAAACTCTATTGGCTGAACCGAATTAAGAGCAATATTCTCTAAAATATTTTCTGCAGCCCAAGTATCTATATCATTAGCTATGATTTTTTGGGCACCCAATTTTGCGGCAAGAATGGCTAAAATGCCGGTACCACTGCCATAATCAAATACACTCTTGTTGTTAAAATCCATTTCTAACATCAATTGCATAATGGAAAAAGTAGTTTCATGATGCCCGGTACCAAAAGATGTTTTAGGCTGAATAACCAACTCAATTGGAAATCCCTGATCCGATTCGTGAAAAGGAGCACGGATGCGTAACTCACTGCCAATACAAACAGGTTCAAAACTTTGTTCCCATTCTGCATTCCAATTTTGTTGAGCTACCACACTCATATCAATATCCGTTGGCTTCAATTCATATTGGTTCAGCACGGCAAAAAATGCTTGTTCTGAGTAATCTGTTTCTGGCAAATAAGCCTCAAATCCCTCATCATTTTCCAAGAAACCCTCAAAATTTATCTCGGCCAATTCTGCTATTAAAATATCTTTTAAATCGGACGAGCAAGGTATTTTGCATAAAATATAGTTTGACATTAGAATTAATAAATTATTTTAGTAGAAAAATTCGAACACTTGCGTACAAAGCTACTCTTAATTTTTTCAATTGTATTTCTTACAATTCAAATTTCTGCGCAGAGCTTACGTTTTGAGCATATAAATGAACAAAAGGGTTTAGAACAAATTAACATTCTATCCATGCATCAGGGGCCGAATGGCTACTTATGGGTTGGAACTTATTTTGGCTTATTAAGATATGATGGACATGAATTCGAAAAAATTATTGAGTTAGAGGGAACCATTGAAGAGACCTCCATTTATTCAATAAGCAGCACTTATAAAGAGATAATTGCTCTTGGCAATAGAAAAGTTTTTGTCATAGATAAGAACACTTTAGAGAAAAAAGTAATACCTTTTAATACGGGCAAAATTAGTAAGCCAAAAAAAATTATTGCACTCAGAAATAGCTTACTCATTGCAGCAGAAGACGGTTTATGGCAACTCAATTACGGCAATAACTTTTTCACCAATATACATCCGCGCTCGCCTGTTACAGACATTAAAGCTATAAACACTGGCAAAGTAATTTACAGCAATTCTGAAGGTTTTTGGGCTTATTACCCTTTCAATAAAAAGCTTGTTCCCATTAAATATAATTCTGTTTCACTTATAAAACATTTTTGGTTGAACCAAAAAGGAAACATATCTTGGTTTGAAGCCGATAATGAATTTTTTACAGGCAGTCTTAAGAACAATAAAATCCAAACTTTACAGAGATTTGAAGTAATGATTCCGGCTCAAAGTATTGGATTAGAATATTATCAAAACAAACATTATTTAGGCACCAAAAACGGATTAGTTGCCATAAATAATGACGGTGAAACTGAGCTGATACAACAAGAAACGGATGATTATTTTTCTTTATCTCAGAACTTCATTAGTTGTATGTTGGTAGATAATATTAATAACTTCTGGGTGGGCACAGAAATAGGTGGTATCAATTTGCATAACCCAAATAGATATGTTTTTCATTTAAACTCCTATTTAACGAGCAAAAAAGAAAGTAAATGCAAAGAGGTTATCTCTTTTGCCGAAACTGAAAAAGGAGAAATATTGGTTCAAACCGCACTAAAAGAAACGGGTATTTATGAACTAAAAAATAAAGCCTTTAAAAAATGGGTACAAACTAGCATAATTGCTAATTGTATTAGTAAAAAAGTGGGCACCACCTCTCAATTTTATATGGGCACTCCAGATGGCCTTTATGAGTTTGATTATGAAAAAGAGAGTAAAAATTTCATAAGCACAAAATCTAATTTTAAAACTTTTGAGAGCGATATTAAAAGTATTATATATACAGGTAATAATCAATATTGGATGGGAGGCTCTGATGGATTTTTCTTGTTTGATGGAGTGCTAAATAAAGTGATTAAACACTACGGAATAGCAAACAGCGAGATCGGTTGTGAGAATGTTCGAAACATTAATTTTAAGAATCGTGAATTAATATTAATTAGCACTACAAAAGGCCTTTACCAGCTTAATATTAATACCGATAAAATTAGCCTATTACCGCTTAGTAAAGATAAAAATGAGCCAATGGTTTCTGTGGCCATCACAGACAAAAAAGGAAGAACTTGGATTGGCACATCTGGTAAAGGAATATATATAACTAATACCAATCAACTACAATTAATAATAGACAAAGAAAAAGGGCTAGCTAATAATCAGATTTATACATTAACTTTTAATCAGGATAGCAGCGAATGTTGGGCCACAACAAACAAAGGGATTTCTAGGATTAGTATAGAAAATTTTGGTATTAAAAACTATTTCGTAGATGATGGTTTACAAGGAAGTGAATTTATTGAGTCGTCTAATTTAAGAACAAAAAATGGTTGGATTTGCCTAGGAGGCGTGGCTGGTTTTAACAGTTTTGAACCCACACAAATTTATGAGAGTAAAAATAGTAGCCAAATGAATATAAAAAGCCTTTCTATTTTTAATGAGAAACAAACTTTTCAGGAGTATTATAAGATTCCGGGTCAGCAAAATTACATTTCGTTTGACTATGTTGCTTTAAACTTTAACTTAGAAAAAAACCTAAATTATTTATATAAGTTAGAAGGGTTAGACACTTCATTTCACCCGGTAGGAAATCGTAAGTTTGTTAGTTTTGGCCAGTTGTCACCAGGAGAATACCAGTTTAAAGTAAGAGCACAAAATTGGAATGGCGACGAAAGTTCGATGGAGGCTAGTGTTGCTTTTCAGATTGTACCTCAAATTTATCAAACCCTCATATTTAAAATTGGTTCAAGCATATTTTTGGCTGCCATAATTGCCCTTGTAATTTATTGGCGAACCCAAATAGCCATTCAGGAAGAAAAGGAAAAAGGAGAGCAAACTGCCATGATAGCTAGTTTAGAGTTAAAAGCTCTGAGAGCGCAAATGAACCCACATTTTATTTTTAACTCTTTAAACTCTATTCAGTATTTTGTGATGAATAATGAGGGCAAAATTGCGGCTAAATACTTGAGCAAATTTGCCAAGCTCATCAGGATGATTTTAGATGTGAGCGAGCAAACATTTGTAAGTATCAGTAATAAAATTGAATTCTTACAGCTATATGTAGATTTGGAGGCTTTGCGGCTTAACAACTCCTTTAATTGCGAGTTTGTGGTCGACAAAAACTTGGATCAAAACGTTTTAATTCCTACTCTATTAATTCAGCCTCATGTAGAAAATGCCATTTGGCACGGACTTCAATCTAAAAAGGGAGAAAAGCGATTAAAAATAGAATTTATTCATTTATCAGAAGATCAGGTTCAAGTAATTGTAACAGATAACGGAATTGGAAGAACAGCTGCCATGGAGATTAAAAAGCAGAAGATTGCCGTTCATCAATCGCGAGGATCTAAAATTAGTGAAGATAGAATTGCCTCCCTTAAAAAGCTTTTTGGTTCGAACCCAAAAATAGAAATTATTGATTTATATGATGAAAATAATTTAGCTTGCGGCACAAAGGTAATTATTAATGTTCCAATAATACATGGGTAAAAAACTTAAAACACTCATAGTTGAAGACGAGGCAAGAGGCAGAAATGCTTTAAAAGCTATGCTCGAAGAAATTGACGAAATTGAGCTAATTGGAGAATCTCCAGATGTAGATGATGCCATTTCTAAAATTCAAATTCATAATCCTGATTTGGTGATGTTGGATATTGAAATGCCATTTAAAAACGGTTTTGATTTATTAGCCGAACAACCCAATCGCACCTTTGATGTTATTTTTACAACGGCTTATGATTCTTATGCTATTAAAGCTATAAAGTTTAGTGCAATGGATTATTTATTAAAGCCTATAGATTCTGAAGAGCTAAAATATGCTATTATTAGAACCTTAGAAAAACGCCAAAGAATTCAGCACCAACCCCAAATGCAAATCACTAATTTGCTTGAAAACTTAAAAACAATCAATAACAACAACTTTAAGCTATCGTTACAAACATCAGAAGGCTCTATTTATGTGCCTATAGACGAAATTATTAGATGTGAAAGCAATGCCAATTATACCCGTTTTTATTTTGCTAACGAAAAGCCTACAATAGTTTCTAAAACCTTAAAAGAATTTGATGAATTACTAACGGATTATGGATTTTGTAGAGTACATCATTCATATCTCATAAATTTAAAATATATAAGAAAATACATAAAAGGGGAAGGCGGATATGTGCTTATGGCAGACGGAGCAGAGGTGGAAGTTTCGAGAAGAAAAAGAGATGTTTTACAAAAAGCACTCGAAAAATATGCTCCAATTTTGTTAAAAACGACCAGTTAAAAATTGAAACCGACCAGTTAATCAGTTTTTTGAATTGCTAATTTTTTTTTGTATTCCTTTGTACTCGTCAATGAAAGCAAAAAAAATAGCCCTTATGTCGTTCATACTTTTTGTTATAATTCTGGTTTTTATCCAGTTTATGATAAAATAAGAACAACCCTGCTGAAGCCTACTAGTCTAAAACGAAATCCCCCTAAAGATCTTGCTGCAGTTTTGCTGCAGCTTGAGTAAAGGTTGGACCGGGGTCGCGAAAGCGACCTTAGGTTCTTTTACCCAAAATAAAAAGCCTCTTTGAAAATCATTTCAAAGAGGCTTTTATTTATT
>JAKRSG010000314.1 GCA_022402405.1 Bacteroidia bacterium
CAATGAATATGGTAACAAAAAGAACAAAAATTGGGGAACGATATTTCATCCTGCAAAGAAGCGAATAATTTAGAACATTACCCGCAATTGCAAATTATAACTTCTCATCGCATCCATTTTGGTTGGTCGCATGGCATACTCCACATTGCTTAAGTTATTAATTAAGAATGCTAGTCGGCTTTGCTCCGTTAACTGATAAGAAACTCTCACATTGTGAATAATATTGGCTGGTCCGGCTCTATCAAAAAACGACTTTATAGTTGGGGTAAACACATTAAAAAACTCATCGATTTTCTCATAAGTGCTAAAATAATTAAAGGCATAACCTACTAACAACTTTTTGTAACCAGCCTCAATATCCCATTTTGCTGTTACTCTGTTTCTGTATGGCAAAAGTGCCTGATAGTATTTGGCACTATCTAATTTACCCATACTTTCGAACAAGGCAGTAGTATAATACCCCCAATCTTTCATCCTCGGATCATCCGTTAAATTAACAGGCATAGAGTATGTGTAACCTCCCAAAGTTCTAATAAGTACATCTCCTATTCTACCTTCACCAGTTAGGGTAATTTCAAATCCAGCTGCTCTGGTTTGTCCAATATTATTTGCTTTGAAACCAATTCTTTGAAAAATAGGAACATCAGGATAATCTACAGACGACAGCCATTGTCCGAACCTAAACTCTATCATGCTATCAAACTCCTGATTAAACACTGCAAAATCTAAAGCACCAGTAAAATTACCAATTTTAAATCCGCGTTGCACCCCAATTTCTGCCGTCCAACCTTTCTCCGAAACTAAACCTGGGTTAGGAAAAATGCGCAGGTCGGCTGCCTTATCTTCTACATATTTTTCGCCTATAGTAGGAAACCTATACCCCTCAGAATAATTAGCTCGTAAAAAAGTTTTTTCTGTAAGTTGGTAATTAGCCCCAATCCGCTTCAACAAACCAGTATTATCCTGAAAATCTCCTAAACCATTTACCTCATATCTTCCTCCCAAAACAAAACTCCATCGTTTGTAGCGGTAGTCGAGCTGACCAAACCCCGCTGCGCTAAAACCAGCAAATTCACCTTTATATACATTCCCAACTGCCCATAATGAAGTTAAGTAGGTACCAGTTACTAAATCTAATCCTTTATATAAATTAGTTTTAAGGTTGTAGTCAAAAGCATATAGATTGGCAATTGCATCATTATCTTTAGGAAACAGCTGCCTGTCAACAAATCGCTTAATTTGGTACATCCTTAATTTAAATGTTTGAACCGTTTTCCCCAAGGTAAGTTCGGCATGTGGGTCGATAGAAACCACTCTAAAAAAATCATCAACCACATAATCATCAAAAGGCTTTAATGCACCAGTATCTGCATCCTTCCAAATAAAAAAGCGTCCAGATTTTTCGAACATGGTATTTACATTCACACCAAAATTAAAATTCTTGCTGAACCTATACCTGGTTTTCAGGTAATTTCTTCCGCGGAAAGCGTCTGCACCTTGAAGATGACTGTGCACGGAGTTTAAATTTCCTGCTAATACTAAATCGAATTTTCCCCAACTTTGTTTATGACTATAAAACATACCCGAGTTAGAGGGCTGTGTAGATGGCGACCACCAGATCATTTCCTTTCTACGCGGATTGTCTAATACTCCTTGATAAAACTGCAATTTGGTTTGTGGCTTTTGTGTACCCCAGCCTGTTCGCACATTTACGGTTCCATTTAAGGCAGAAGAACCATACAATACCGAAGCCGACCCTTTTATAACTTCTATTTGCTCAGCCGATTCTATAGGCAGAAAGTTCCAACGAGCATCTGCTAAATCGGCTCCTAGCAATGGCATATCATCTAATAAAACAGCTACCCTACTTCCGGTATTATAAGAAAATCCTACTCCACCACGTATAGCAACTTGTCCGTCTACCACCATTACACCCGGTACCTTATTTAGCACTTCAGATAAATCTGTGGCATTGGTATTTGCAATTAAATAAGGCTGAATAATATTTACAGAACTTACTTCCCTTGCCAATTCTTTAGCCCCTCTCGAACCAGAAACCACTACTTGACCCAATTGGTTAACAAATGGCTCCAATAAAACTTGAAATTCTTTTTTACCCTCCAGTAGTTCCTCAAAATTTACATCGAAATTTCTATAACCAATTCTGCTTACCTTTAAACTATGCTTTCCTGGTTCTATCTTGAAAGAAAAAAATCCATTGGAATCTGTTAAGGTATTCATTTTTTTATTTAATGTTACCGAGGTAGCCCCTAATGGCTTCAAAGTTTGCTCGTCTAATACCACTCCACGCACTATTAGATTCTGTGCCTGAACCGAAAACGAGGATATAAAAAATAGCAGGTAAAAAATTAATAATTTATATTTTTTCATGGATTTATACTCGAGGTAAAAATAATAATTTCTCTATTTTTTAAAACAATTTGTTTAAGTACTCAAACAAATACTAATTTAGCGGGGTTATTATTACATACTAAAAGATTACTAAAACAAAATGGGCGCATTAAAGAAAAAGTTTATCGAAAAAGCATTACCGCTTTCAGCAGAAATCAGACAATTTGTTAAAGAAAACGGCCAAGTACCTCTTGGAGAATTTACCGTTGAAGACGTTTATGCTGGTCAGAAAGGAATTATTGGATTGCTTACCGAAACTTCTTTATTGGATGCCAACGAGGGAATTCGTTTTAGAGGGTATTCTATCCCAGAATTAAGACAACAATTGCCAAAAGTTCCAGGCGGAACAGAACCTCTTCCAGAAGGATTATTCTATTTGATGTTATTAGGTGAAATGCCTACTTACGACGATGTATTAGAAATTCAAGCAGATTGGAGAACCCGCCAAGAAGTACCAGCGCATGTGTATGCTGCTATAGATGCTTTGCCAATTACCACTCATCCCATGACACAATTTAGCATTGGTATCATGGCCATGCAAACCGACTCAAAATTTGCGAAAGCATACAGAGATGGTATCAATAAAAAAGACTATTGGGATCCAACTTACGAAGATGTTTGTAATTTATTAGCTCGTTTACCGCATGTAGCTGCTTACATTTATAGAAGAACATACAAAAACGGAGAACAAATTGCACCGAAGCCAGAACTAGATTGGGCAGCTAACTTCGCTCATATGTTGGGCTACGACGAAGTAGAATTCTACAAATTAATGCGCTTGTACCTAACCATTCATGCCGACCATGAGGGTGGTAACGTTTCAGCTCACACTACACACTTGGTTGGTTCAGCCCTAAGCGACCCATATTTATCTTTTGCCGCTGCTATGAATGGCCTTGCTGGTCCGTTACATGGTTTAGCTAACCAAGAGGTAATTCGTTGGATTTTTGAAATGCGCAACGAAATAGGTAATGCACCAACAAAAGAGCAGATTGCAGAATACATTCACCAAACTTTAAAAAACGGTAAGGTAGTTCCAGGTTATGGTCATGCCGTGCTTAGAAAAACAGACCCACGTTTTATAGCACAGCAAGAGTTTGCCAAAACTTATATGGCGGATGATGAGTTAGTAAATATAGTTTGGAATATCTACGAAGTAGCTCCTCCTATTTTGGAAGGCACAGGTAAAATTAAAAACCCTTGGCCAAATGTAGATGCTCACTCTGGAGCTTTATTATTACACTACGGATTAAACGAATATGACTTCTTTACTGTGTTATTTGGCGTTAGTAGAGCTTTAGGAGTAATGGCCTCATTGATGTGGGACAGAGCTTTAGGATTACCAATTGAAAGACCTAAATCTGTAACCTACGAATGGTTAAAAAACGCTGTTGCAACTAAAAAAGCTAAAGCATAAACGATAATTTTCCCAAAAAAAGGAGGCTTTCCAAAGAAAGCCTCCTTTTTTTTGTTATATAACCGTACTTTTGAAACGCATGAAAAAACGAAAAGCATACTTATTTATACTTGCCGCTATTAGTCTATTCTCATTTTCGGGCTGTGGCATTTATTCTCAAAGCGGAGCTTCTATTCATCCTGATGCTAAAACTTTTAGTGTGGCATATATTGTTAACCGCGCCAGTATTGTGGCTCCAACGCTTAGTCAGACACTCACAGAAAGAATCAAAACCAAATTTATAAATGAAACGCCCTTAAAACTTACGAATGAGATTGGCGACCTTCATTTTAGCGGTAAGATTACAGCCTATGTTACGGCACCAATAGCAATTCAAGGAAATCAAACCAATGCTTTGAGTAGGCTTACCTTAACCGTAGAGATTACCTGTGATAATAAATTAGAAGAAGATAAATCATTCACCCAAACCTTTAGTAACTTTACTGATTTCGACTCTCAATTAAACTTTGCAACCATTGAGCAAGACCTTATTAATAAGATTTGCGACGGTATGGTTCAAGATATTTTTAACAAAGCTTTCATAAATTGGTAGTAGATACTACTATACTTTTTTAAGCTTTTTATTTATATTGCCCACAAATTAGCAGTTTTGAATAAATACGATTTTACATCTTTGGTTAAATCGCCCCAAAATTTAGGGGAAAGCGATATAGACAAATTAAAGGAGTTGGTTCAACAATTCCCTTATTTTGCTATCGCTCAAAACCTTCTTGTAAAATCACTTCATAATACCAAACATTATGAATATGATAAACAATTAAAAATTGCTGCCCTTCAAGCAGGTAACCGCTCTGTGCTATACAACTTAGTGCACAACTTACCTCTCGAAACTGAAACTCAAGATTGGCCAGGCCAATCTATAGAGCATTTGACATTGGCAGAGCCGCAAGTTATTGCCAAGCCTACTCCTATTAATGAAGAAGCTAAGCCTGTTGAAACCATAGAAACACCAATATTTGCTGAACCTACTCCAATTATTGAAGTACCTAAGCCTGTTGAAACTACAGAGCCAAAAGTTATTGTTGAACCTACTCCTATTATTGAAGCACCTAAGCCCGCTGAAACTATTGAGCCACCAGTTATTGTTGAACCTACTCCTATTATAGAATTACCAAAACCTGTAAAAGAACAAGAGCCTGAACGAAATCCGGATATTGTATACGAGGAAGAAAAGCTTATTGAACCAACTGGAAAGTACGAAAAGTTTGTCCCTAAGCCAAGAAAGAAAAATACATCTGAAGAATCATTGATTACAGAGCCAGACGACGAGCTTTTTAATATTCTACCTGATTTTGATATAAGTAGTTTAAATGGAATTATAACGCCACCTGCTCCTGCTACTCCAGAACCTATAGAGGAAGATTCAACAGCTCCTTTCGAAGAAAAAATAATTGAACCAACAAAAGAAGAAATTGCCCCTACACAACCAGTTATTTCGGAAGTAGAACCTGCATTTTTCGATTGGCTCAAACAGAAAGAAACTGCCGCCGAACCTACAATAGAATTACCTACAGAAATAGCCGAGCCAGAAACTACTCAAACTCCTGTAGCCATTGAGATTCCTGAAATAAAGCAAGAAGAAGACTCAGTTTTTGTAGAGAATTTCCAACATAAAATAGCAGAACAGTCTCACATACATTTGGTTCAAGAAGTCAAAAATTCTGAGCAGTACTTATATGAAGTTCCGGACGTTCCTGAACCAATCGTAACTCAAATTACCGAGAATCCTGTTGATCTTACGCCAATTTCTGAGCCTATTATTAAAGTAGAAGAACCTAAAGAAATCTTAGAAATTCGGGCTGAACCAAAACATGAAGCTATTCCGGAAACAAAGGTATTTTCTCCTCTAGAAAGTTTAGAAAACTATGAAGTAAATGAGTTTTTAGCACCTCTATACCTTCAGGTAAAATACAACGACTCGTTGTTTGAACTAAACTTTGAGGAAGTATTTGAAAAGAATAATCCGCCACAAAATATTACTTGGGAAGAGCCTTTTGTATTCTTAAACCCAGAACCGCAAGAATCAATTATACCGCCTATTCCTGAGCCTATAATTGATATTAAACCGGTAGACAGCTTACCAATTTTTGAGGACTTAAGCTATGAATCAACTGTTTGGGTTGAAAGTCAGAAAAGAAACAATGTACAAGAGGAGCAGCCTGAAATTGTAATTCCTAAAAAAGAAAGTGCCCCGCTTGTAGAGAATAAAATTGAAAAACCGGAAGTAGAAGTTAAGCCAAAAATAGCCGACTTACCGCCGCCGAAAATTGCACGCGACCCAGGAACGGTGGAATCTATTTTAGATAAATTTATCAGAGAAAATCCAAGCATTGCCCGACCAAAAAGCGAGTTTTATAGTCCGGTTAACATGGCAAAACAAAGTGCCGAAGAAAGCGAAGAAATTGTAAGTGAAACATTAGCCAACATTTACACCAAACAAGGTCTATATAAAAAGGCCGTTCAGATGTATGAAAAATTAGGGTTGCATTATCCCGAGAAATTTACTTATTTCGCAGGCCTGATAGAACAAATAAAATCAGCACATAATATAGAATAAGAATATGTTAACAGTAGTTTTAATTTTAATCGTAGTAGCTTGTTTGTTGCTTACGTTATTGGTTTTGATTCAAAATCCAAAAGGTGGTATAGCCGCTAACTTCGTTGCTCCGAGTCAGATAGTTGGGGTAAAAAGAAGTACAGACTTAGTAGAAAAAGCAACATGGGTAATGGCCATTGCTTTAGTTTCTTTGTCGTTATTATCCAATTTCTTTCGTCCAGCAGCTGGTACCGGAACCGATGTAGCTACCGAATCTAGAATTAAAAATTCTATTGAAGAGCAAACAGTTCCTGCCGCTCCAATGGCTCCTCAGCCAGCGCAAACAGAACAAGA
>JAKRSG010000315.1 GCA_022402405.1 Bacteroidia bacterium
CACTCACCTGTAGCTAATTTAGGCAACCAACGCTTCTTTTGCTCTTCATTACCGAAATACATGATATGTCCAGTACACAAACTGTTATGTGCAGCCATGCTTAGTCCAACAGAACCACAAACTTTTGCTAACTCAACAATAGCTGTAACATATTCAAAATATCCAAAACCCGCACCATTGTATTCCTCAGGGACAAGTACACCTAACAATCCTAACTTACCCATTTCTCTGAATGTATCTAAAGGAAAGGTTTGCGATTCATCCCACTCCATTATATTTGGACGAATGTTTCTTTCTGCAAAATCGCGCACCATTTGTGCAATCATGTGTTGGTTTTCGGTAGATTCAAAGCTAATCATATTGTATTTATAATTAATGCGCAATTATATGGAATAATTTCTTTCTTCCGTTCATGAAAATAGTCAAAATTAAAATTAATTTAAATTTAAACTATATCACGTTTAATCGAAAACTAGGTATGGTTTTATCAGGCGCAGTATTGAATCATTTACTATTTTCAATTCCTTCAAATCCTCTATTTTCTTATAATTTCCGTGTTGCGTCCTATAGTTTATTATTGCTTTACTTAGAGTAAATTTAAAGTAAGGATGTGTTTTTAACTCATCAAAACCAACTGAGTTGATGTATATAGGCTTAAAAGAAGATGGGTTGACCCAAATTTTACCCGACAAATCGTACAAAAAATCTTCCTTGAAACTCCAAATTTCAGTGAGCTGATCCAATGAATGATAGGAGCCCAATTTTTTTCTGTACTCTACAATTTTCCCTGCCAAATAAGGACCAATTTTAGGCAATGCAATCAATTGTATACTATCAGCTGTATTTATATCTAATGGATATTTGATATTAACCTTAACAATCTTTTTAACACTATCTTGTTTTTGATAAAAATAATTGAGTTTAGAACTTTGATTCTTTTGCGGATAAAATGCTGATTTATTCTCGTATTTTTCCTGACTCGTATCTGCAATCCAAGCTATTTTTTCTGCACTTAATTTAACGGGAGTTTCTCTTAATAAAAAATACCCCACTCCATAAGAAATTGCATGAGAAAAAAGCACCAAAATCAATAATGATAAAAGGCCTTTTTTTTCATTTGAGTTAAAATAAAAAAAGGTATGAAAGAAATATTTAATCTCTTTCTTCATCTCTTTTGTTCTGTTTGTTTAACTTAGGATTTTTAACAATGAAATAATATAATAAAAACACCACCACTATGGCAAAAAACAACTCGGTTAAAAACCAAAACATAAAGCCTGCTGGTTCGGCGGCTTTTAAAAAAACTATATGCATGGATATTATTTTAATTGACTATTAACTACCTCTAATCCTTCTTTAAAACTTCTTGGGTTATAACCTAATTCTTTCACGGCTTTTTCAACAATAAACCCTGTGATTGGCGGCCGTTTAGCTGGTTGTTTTATACCCTCGCTACTCGACATTTTCAACAAACTCTTATCCAAATTCCAGAAATCTGCCACTTGAAAAACCAAATCGAAAACACTCATAAAATCCTTACCAGAAATATTATAAATTCCGGTAGCTTTTTTTCCTGCAATTAACGCACATCCAATAGCTAAATCCTCTGCCAAAGTTGGCGTTCTAAACTGATCGGCCACAACATTTATTTCTTTACCCGATTCTAGTGCACCCTTAGCCCAAAGTACAATATTACTTCTGCTCATATCGCTCACAATACCATATACCAAAACAGTTCTGGCAATGGCCCAATTATTTGCATGCTGAATAACATAATTTTCTGCTTTTAATTTTGAATGCCCATAATAACTTAATGGGTCAGGTGTTTCTTCTTCTGTAACCGGACCATGAGTTCCGTTAAAAATAAAATCGGTAGAAACTTGCGTAAAGTGGGCGTTTATGCAGTTGGCGGCTTGAACCAAGTATTTAACAGCAGAGATATTAAGCAAATCACACCCTTCTCTATCGCTCTCGCAGGCATCTACGTTTGTCATGGCTGCTGTATTTATTATGGCATCTGGCTTATGTTTTCCAATAACTTGATTAACTTCATCTTCATTAGTTATATCTAAACTCTCGTAGGTATAACCAAATTTATTGGGAAATCTATCCAAGCCCCTTGCTGTAGCGATTAATTCATGTTGAGTGTTTTTTTGATAATACTCAATTAATTTTTGGCCTAATAAACCATTACTTCCAGTAATTAAAATTTTCATGTGAATCCTTAAAATTTGAGTGCAATATCCATAAAAGTTTCAACAAATTGGTTCAGCCATAAATAAGATTTAACTTAAAAACAGTTAACCACATAAAATGCTCTATTTACCAGCAACTTACTGAAGAAAAATAGAATCCTAGTTTTAGGATAATTCTCATTAGAATCGAATTTTAATATGCTTAATGTATGAATAAAAATTATTGAAAAAAAACACTGACAGCTTGTCATAATTGTATTATATTTGCCGCTTTAAATTGAATACATGAGAGGAGTTATTGCAGACCATTCGCCAGAGACGGCAACTAGGAATTTATATATAGAAACGTACGGTTGTGCTATGAATTTGGCCGATAGTGAGGTTGTGGCCTCCATAATGGCCGATAAGGGATTTAAGACAACCGACAATATCCAAAAAGCAGATGTAGTTTTTGTTAACACATGTTCTATAAGAGACAATGCTGAAGCGCATGTTTGGGGGCGTTTAAGAGAAATTAAACACCAGAAAAAAACCAATCCAGGAATGATTGTGGGGGTTTTAGGATGTATGGCAGAGCGTTTAAAAACGCAACTTTTAGAGAAAGAACAAATCATTGATATCGTTGTTGGCCCTGATGCTTATAGGGATATACCTCAGTTAATTAGTCAGGTAGAAGAGGGTCAGAAAGCTGTTAATGTTCTTCTATCAAGAGAGGAGACTTACGCAGAAATAACACCAGTAAGATTAAGTTCTAATGGAGTAACAGCCTTTATTAGTATCATGCGTGGATGTGATAACATGTGTTCGTTTTGTGTAGTTCCGTTTACCCGCGGAAGAGAGAGAAGTAGAGATTCGCAATCTATTGTAAAAGAAGCCGAGTTATTGTATAGTCAGGGCTATAAAGAGATTACCTTACTTGGCCAAAACGTAGATTCATACAAAGAAGAAGATACAGATGGCAACATCCTTTGCACATTTGCTCAATTGCTAGAAAAAGTAGCATTGGTGGGTAAAGATTTACGCATACGATTCAGCAGTTCCCATCCAAAAGATATTACAGATGAGGTATTATTTACCATGAAAAAATATCCTAATATCTGTAACTATATCCATTTCCCTTTACAATCTGGTAATTCAAGAGTTTTGAACCTAATGAATAGAACATATGACAGAGATTGGTTTAAAATGAGATTGGATAAAATTAGAGAAGTAATTCCAGACTGTGGAATTAGCACAGACGTTATTGCAGGTTTCTGCACCGAAACAGAGGAGGAACATAAAGATACGCTAGATATGTTTGAGTATGGCAAATTTAATTTTGCGTTCATGTATCAATACAGCGAACGTCCGGGAACCCTTGCCGCTAGAAGGTATAAAGATGATGTACCAGCTGATGTTAAGCAAAGAAGATTGCAAGAGATTATAACCATTCAACATAAGAACAGTCTATTATTAAACCAAGCTGAGATTGGCAAAGTACAAACTGTTTTAATAGAAGGATTATCTAAAAAATCGGATCAAGAATTAAGAGGTAGAAACGACCAAAACACGGTTGTAATTTTCCCTAAAGAAAATTTTCAAAAAGGTCAATATGTTAAAGTATTAGTGGACAGAGTTACTCAAACTAGCTTACTTGGCAAAGTAATCGAAGTGATACCACATCCATAAATTGCCTATGAAGTCGAACACATTTTTCCAATCATGGGATGAGTTTCTGAATAATTATCAATTATACTATAGAGGCTTGAACCAAGAAGGGAAAATGCGTTTTATATCTCGAGTTGAATCTATATACAACAATGTGCAAATTATAGGAAAAGAAGACTTAGAAATCAACGATGATATCAAAATTTTAATTATTTCTAATTTGGTTCAGCTCACCTATGGATTAAAAGATTTTTGGTTATATGGTTATGAATATTTATATATTTATCCTGATGCATTTTATGTACAATCTAACCATGAACCAGTGGCGGGATCTACCTTTCAAAGCAAGATTATAGCTCTTTCTTGGAAAGATTTTGCTAGAGATCATTTACATGCTAAAGATGGTAAAAATATTAGTTTTTCTCAGTTTGCAAAGGCTTTGGTTAGAACCGTATTTAACGGCATAAAATACGATTTAAAATTTGGTAGTTACATAGATGAATGGTTTTCTATCATAAAAAAAGAGTGTGAGTTTAAAAGCAACATGAATACGGCGAAACATGTTTTAGAAGAAGATGAAAATTTGCCAGAAATTTTTGCCAGATGTGTAGAGATTTTCTTTGAACGTCCCGAAATTTTGAAGAAAGATTTGCCTATAACTTACGCTCATTTATGTTGCTTGTTGAACCAAAACCCTCTTAACTTTACCGAAAATTACATCTATAAAAGAACTGATTTTTCTGAACGAAATGTTGTAGTTCCATTGCCTCACGAAATCTCTATAAACTATAAGTACAAGCAATGGCATTGGAGCTATAATTTACCCCTTTTTGGGGTAAGTATTTGCCCCATGATTTATTACTTTATTCAAGACCGTCAATTAATACATACTTACCAAGTTTTTAGCATCATTTTAATGCTCGGCTTAATATGCAGCATAGTCTTTTTTACCCACTTAAAAAGTATTTATTTATTTCGTAAATGGTATAGACTATTAGCAGTAAGTTTACTTGGATTTAGTCCTTGTTTAATTACCCTTTTATTGGTTCTAAACCAACTATACACCTACCCTTTTACAAGCAAAATAAGTACACATAAAATTGCTAGTTTTTATATGGCTGAACCAACCCGTGGAAGAATAAATCCACAGGCAGTAATCTTTAATTTTAGCGATGAATTTTTGATAGACTTTCCAAAAGCCAGAACATTCAAAAAAATTGAGAAAACCCCTACGCACCCTATTACTATTTTTAACGAGGTAAAATATGAGATAAGGAATGGCTTAATTGGCATTCCCATACTTTACCATAGAGAAACTTTTTAACATGAATCTACAAGAAATTAAACAAAGATTTGAAATTATAGGCAATTCGCCTTTATTAAATTTGGCTTTAGAAACAGCCACCAAGGTTGCTACAACAGATATTACTGTGCTTATTAATGGAGAGAGTGGTGTGGGTAAAGAAGCATTCTCAAAAATTATTCACGCTTTAAGTAATCGTAAACACGGTCCATTCATTGCAGTAAATTGCGGAGCCATTCCAGAAGGCACTATAGATAGTGAATTATTTGGTCATGAAAAAGGGTCTTTTACAGGAGCACATGAAACTAGAAAAGGTTATTTTGAAACGGTGAGTGGTGGTACTATATTTCTTGATGAGATTGGAGAATTACCATTAGAAACACAAGCTAGATTATTAAGAATACTTGAAAGCGGAGAGTTTATAAAAGTTGGTTCAAGCAAGGTACAAAAAACAGATGTTAGAGTGGTAGCTGCAACTAATAAAGACTTGATGGAATTGTCATATAAAGGCAAGTTTAGAGAAGATTTATATTATAGATTATCTACTGTTCCAATAAAGGTTCCACCTTTAAGAGAAAGAAAAGAAGATATCCATTTATTATTCCGAAAGTTTAGTGTTGATTTTGCAGAAAAATACAGGTCAAAACCAGTAGCCTTAGAGCCAGATGCTCAGCAAATGATTCAAAATTATTCGTGGCCAGGTAATATTAGGCAGTTAAAAAATATTGCAGAACAGCTATCTGTTTTAGATGAGGATAAAATAGTTACAGGTGCTGAACTAGTGAGAGTATTGCCTGCTGAGAAACCTGGATTACCTGTATTTATTGGCTCTCAAGCTCCCGAGCAACAGTTTAGTGAGCGAGATATTTTTTATAAAGTTCTGTACGATTTACGAAAAGACCTTAGCGATTTAAAGTCGATTGTATTTGATTTAATGCAGGGCAATCAGAGTAATTTCCCTTCGGAGGTTATGAATAATTATCCGCAAAATTTTGGAAGAGAAGAATCAATCGTCAGCGATTTAAAACCAAGTTATGTTAACCCTGTTAGTCCGGTTAATTCGAATCAAATAATCGATATAACAGAAAACAACATTGAGCCAGAATCGTTAAGTTTAGAGGATAAAGAGATAGAATTGATTCGCAAATCGCTGAAGAAGCACAATGGCAAACGCAAGCGTGCAGCGCAAGAATTAGGTATATCTGAGAGAACTTTATATAGGAAGATAAAACAATATGATTTGGAATAAAAAAAGCCGCTTAAAGCGGCTTTTTTTATTCTTTAATAACTAGAATTAATGTTTGCATTCATCTGATGATTTCTCATCGCTGCAGCAACCCTTTTTCTCTGTTTTGCACATTTCTTTGCATTTAGCTTCATCAAATTTACCATCTGCACCGTACATACTCATGCAAGCTTCTTTTTCTTCCGGAGAACAACCGATACTATCGCAATAAGCAGCACATTCATCTTTAGTCATGCTTTTGCACTTATTCCAATCACAAGTACTCATATCATCACTACAAGCACCATGAGATTGGTGCATGGCAGCAGCATTCATTTCGCCGTATAATTTCATAGCTTGATCTGCTTTCATACCACCTTCTACAGCAATGTATGGAGCAATAACCAAAGATACGATTGACATTAATTTAATAGATCGGAAGAGC
>JAKRSG010000316.1 GCA_022402405.1 Bacteroidia bacterium
GCATCCCAAATATTGTTGAATACAACAGTACCGTTTATGTTGGTTAAATTAGTTTTGCTTAACACTGCGTATCCATGAGGTTTCTCTTCAATTATCTCGGGTCCGTGTGTAGGTTTTTGGTTGGTTTGAGCTGAAAAAGACATATTTCTTACTGTTGCACCAATGTTATGTCTATCCAAAATATCAGGTGATATTTCTACCACACCATTTTCTGACCTTTTTCCTCTATCAAAAGCTAGCTCATTAAACACAATGCGTTTGCTGTTACCGTAATAAAACTCCAAATCAGATGCGCCACTAATTTCAACACCAGAAGGTAAATTTATGTAGGCACCTTTTGAGGATAAACGATCGCTTGAGTTTAAGTAGAAAAATTCGCCACGAGGAAATAATTCAGTAGCCGTTTTTTTACTCAGGGTATTTGTTCCATCGGTAATGTTACCAAACGAAACATGAACATGTTCATCGCCCGGGTTATTTTTCCAAACTTTACCGTTACCATATTTTTGAACCGTGGTATTTAATGGAATAAGTTTTTGACTAAACCTGATGCTTCCAAATGGATGAACAATAAAACTATCGTTTTTATTATCGACCACTGATACCTGGGCTAAATTTTTACTTGGTGGCGTTACGCTCCAATTGGCTTTATCTTTTAATGCTCCTTCAAGCAACTCCTTTAAAGCATAATATTTTAATTCAGGTTTTGCACCGCTTGATAATGTGATATCAAAATCAATTTCGTAATCAATCCACAACACTTCAAACTTAACAGAGCCATACGCTTGCCAAGGGTTTGGACCACTTAATGTAATGTTGGCGCCAAGGTTAAATAAGGTAGTATCCCAAGCTTTAATACACACATTAGCCCAAATATTTGCCACAAAAGAAAATGGTGCAAACATAAATAATGCATCAAAACCAGCACCTCCTTCGGCACTAAACTTTGATATGCGTGCTTTGGCTTGTAATGAAGAACCAAACTGAACTGAATTGGTAGTTATTGCAAAATAACTTTGCAAAGCCATAGAAGCGTTAGATGACGAGAAGCCCATACCAATGCGTGACATTGGTAACAAATTCATTGGTGGTGGCGTGTATGCAGGATGGAAACCACCAACAGAATATAAGAAGTTAGCGTTTTGGCCCCAATACAACCTAAGTGCAACACTACCGGTTATTGCAAAAGCAAGGAAATAAGATTCATATATAAATGCATCAAACGATAATTGCTTTTTACCAAGATCTAATGTTCCTAAGAAGTTTACTTGCAATTTCAACATTGGTTCATCACCATCCGGTAAAACAGCACGAATAACACCTAGTAAGTGTAATGATACCGGAGCCGGTAATTCTACTACCAAGGCTACATCGCCCACAATTACATTGGGCTTACCCCAACCAATTTTGGCCATAGGGCCAATTAAAAATCTACCCTTTTTAACTGGGAAAGCAGCACTAATATCCTGTATTATTTTTTCGCCATTTTTGGCTATGTCTGTTGGGAATAAAATATTGGCCAACGAGTTATCAATTACTCCTGCGCGCAATACATCAACATTGCTTGTACGGTTTAAACCTACCATACCTCCAATGGCATTTAAGGTAAAGCCATACCCTAACTCAAATGGTGGATTAAACTCCCCTGTAAGTATTATTAATATAGAATAGCCATCACTTCCATCCGGCATTTTGGTACTTAATATACCAATGGCTTTAAACTTGTAATCAAATAATTCTACTTCTAATGCTCCTGAGTAGGTAGACTTTTCTTTATCATAACTGAAGTAACCTGCACCTTTTATAAAATCATTTTTAATGCCAATACCAACACCGGTAGGCGATACAAAAGAAAGATCAACCTGCATTGGTCCTAAATTACCACCACCATTGGGGAAAGAAACATTGGTTTCTATCCCTGCACCGGTTACACTTCCGGTTATAGGGCCAAGTTCTAACGAAGCATTAACTGTGGTTGTTATACTTATGCCATTATCTTGAGCTTCTTTAATTTTTACTTTTAATAAGTGTAGCGTAAACGCATCGAGTATTTTTTTATCAAGCGGGATTTCTACAAAAAATCCTTCTTCATCTGTAAGCGTTGCGTTAACATCATTTGGCCAAGTAAATGTAATATCGTAATTGTTATCACCTTCTTGCATCAACAAAAACTCTTCTATATTGATGGTCTCCGGTATTATAGCATCCAATTTACCTAATGTGCTTAGGCGCTCAATTTTGCCTTTACTGCCAAACTCCCACTTGCCATCTTTTTTCGCAAGTTTAAGTTCTTTTAAAGTAATATCCATTTGTGAGCCCACACCGAGTAAAATACCATTTTCATCTTCAGAAGAAATGATGATTTCGTATCCATCTCCATCCCACGACATGCTGAAGCTTAACTCTGCATCTTCATCTGTAGTTTTATCAATTAATCCGGCTATTACTAAGGTGCCGGTTATGTCAGAATCAACTAAACTGTTTTTAGAAAACGTTGCACTAAAAGTATCGAAAGTTATGGTTAACCCAAACAAATCAATTTCTAATACATCATTACCTTGTATACCTATAATACCCGACAAACCACCCTCGGTACCAATTAATAAATCGGTTCCTTTAATTTCAATTGCTTCTGATGATGCGCTTCTTGTCCACTCATCAGGTAAATAAATAGTAGCATCTTGAACAAAAACACCATTAAACGCAACACTTCTTCCATCAGCATCAGCCTCCGGAATATTTTTAGTTTTACTTAAATCAACTTTAGCACCTGAAAATTCAACAGTAAATCCCGTTTTGCCAATGTATGATTTAGGAAATTCAAACGTTACATTGTCTTCAAAATCAAACTCAAAACCCTGTTTGTTTCCATAGCTCATGCTGATATCTCCGGTAGCAACTAGAGCTGACTTTGCATTCTCATCTTCTTCATCGTAAGGTATTAAAATACTCCTAGGGAACTCTAAACTCAACTCATTTATACCAAATGAGGCTTTAAACTGTGGTGTTAAAATTTCGAGTAGATTGTCTAACGAGAAAGTACCCATTACTCCACTAAAAAGTAGTTGTACCTTTTCGAAAATTTCATCGAAATCTACACCTACAACACATGTGGTTGTTATTAATAGCGGAATACTATTGCTGGTGTTTGCAGCCTGTAAATCCGTTATTAAATTATCTATAATTTGTTCGGTGGTTGTACCGGTTAAAGTAACACTTCCATAACCTGAAAAATTATCTTTAACATCCTGCAAAAAAGCTGCTAAAGGGTCTTCTGCATCCCAATAAAACGCATCAATTGCGGCATACAACAATTGTTTATCGTTAATACCGGTTACTTTTAGTAAAATGTCTACATAATCTGCTGCATCAGTTGGGATATCATCAATACTAAAGCCTCTTAGGTATTTTAAAATAATCCATTTGTACTCTAATGTAAAAGCAAACCCACCTGAGTTTTTATTTATGGCCACATTAAAATCGCCAAATGGAATTCCAAACTCACCATTTTGGTCCAACTGCAAATTCATGCTGTAGTAACCTGCGTCACCATTGGCACTTTTGTGTACCTTGAGGTTAGCATAATATAGTTTTGAAAATATAGTACTCAAATTACCCGTTAACCCGGGTATTTGAGGTAACTCACTAAAGGGTATAAGCGAGGATATGGATGGTTTATAGTTGGTAGGCATGGTTAGTTGTAGATCTTTTTGTTTAATAGTAAGTAATTATTATGAATATTATTCCTTAAAATATTATAGAAAACATTTTCATGAAAGACTTTATCAATTTTTAACTTACTTAATGGAGCAATATATAGTGAGTCGTTTGCAAGGAATAATAAGTGCTGTCTCCATATATTTAAACTTTTGACAGTTGAACTACTTTTTATTGACCAAATGAGTGATTTAGTTTTTATGTTGTAACATCTAATATTATCATCAAATGCACAATAATAAAATGGATAGGCTACAAATTCAGGTACTTGATAAGAAGATGAAACGGGCTTTTGAATATTGAATTTTACCTTATTTGATTTTATGTCTATAAAGTTTATATCATTTGGTGTTTGTATGATAACGTTACCACTTGAATCATAAGAAAGTGACCAATCAACACTTTTTGAAGTTACGTAAACATTGGAACCACGAATTAAATTAGTTATTGTATATTCTCGTTGCCATATTAACTTTTTTGATTCAATATTGTAACAAGATAACTTAACACAAGAGCTATCCCCATTAACAGAGTTAATTATATCCTCTTTTACAAAACACTTATCAATAATACATGACCTAAAGTTACTTTTATCATAATTCCAACTCCAAATTAATTCGCCTTTTCTATAATCAAACAATTTCTTTTGGCCACCTGAGTTAAATAGAACATAATCCTTTGTATTAGAAATTAAAATTGGTAGAGACAAATCTGCAATAATTTCTCTATATTGATTCTTTTTAACCTTAATAAGGCCATCTCCTACATAGAAATATCCATAAGCCTCATTCCCATTCCATGCAAAGAATTTAGCTACACTACCCATCCAAACACCATAATTCCACTCTAACCTCTTAGATGTGTCTAATAATGAAGATATTGAAACACTTTGAGTTAATGGAACATCATTGCCATCTGCATCTATTGGTTTTCCGGATAGAAAACTACATATAACTATTGAATCATCTATAAAGCTTATGTTATCACTTTCATAGGCAATATGAGAATCTACAGGTGTAAGTTGAAAATAAGTAATTATGTCGCGAGAGCTGATATCAATACCTGTATAGTAATTAGGATAATTAAAATTACAACTTGAAGATAAACTCATTATTAAACTAATCGAAGTAATAATCCCAAGATTCAATACAGTTCGATTTACAAACTTATTTGAATTTTTCATTAATTTTCTTGTTTACACGTTTATAGCAAGTTGCATAGTATTTGTTAGATTTAAATTTTAATTCGTAAGCAATAGAAAATTTAGTTTTCATTTCAGGCAAATTATCTTTATCATCATATAAATAATCTCCAGGATATAGCATAGCAATTGGTACTAAAATCCTTGCGTCTTGCCCAAAACGAATCTTTTCATTGTTATTTTGGGTTAAATCAGAATTATACAAATTGCTAAATACCGGAATTTCATTTGGTTTAAACAAATACCATAATAATTTAATGCTTATGGGCACATTTAGAACTACTAAAGCTATTTCAAATAGATCAAATCTTGCATTGAATATGAAATTTAGTAAATTTAAGGCCAAGGGTTGATTTATTGAAAAGTAATTATATATAGGATAGGCAATTACAGATTGTTCCATTATTATAAAGTCCCTATCGAATCTATATGCCTCTGACCCCCGTAATTTTGCATTCCTTTGTTCACCAAATATCAGTTTATGAAATTCCCCAATCGCAAAATCTGCGATTCCATGATTTAGTTGGAATAATATAGACCTTAACTTTATTAAGACTTCTATATTTAAAATATCGAAATTAGCGGTAAGCCCTTCATCATAGAGGTCAGACAAATCACTAACCAAATAATATGCCCCTTTCATCCACATAATATCATGTTGTCTAACTTTGTTAATAGACAAATCAGCCCATCTGTAAAAGTCTTTAACTTGTTCAAAAGGCAGTAAGCGGCCTTTCCATTGATTTAATACAATTGCCGTACAAGCGCTTTTCCAATATATATTATTTGTTTCTCTATCTCTGGTTAGCCAGTAGCCATCACTTCGGTTCCAAGTTGACTCGCTCATGGCATTACTAATGCCAACTTTCGAGACATACATTGCATAATCTTTTACCTCATAATCCCATAAAGGAGGCACAACCTTCTTTGGTTTGATTGTTGATGTTTTTTGAAATACTTGTTTGCTGCTAAATGTGGCCATAAGCGTTCAATATTAAAGACGGAGTAAAAGAATGGTTGATAGTATTAAGTACATTACTATTAATTTGGTATCCCGTTAAGGAAAGTTCAATTTCCGTATATTGTATATCATTATCACCTAATAAATGTAGATATGATGATACGGCCAGATAAACGGGAAGTTTTTGATAATATAATGACGAGTTCGAAGCAGTATCAATAATATCCTGAAATTGTTCTAAAGTTAAAGTGAGGCTTGAGATTAAATTTAAATCTGGCTCTACATATAAATCAACAGCATCTGAATGTCTTGATCTATAGTATATAAGAGGTATAGTTTCATTAGCACTACTAACTTCAGTTTTATATAGCAAATTGTTTACATCACTAGAGTTTGAGGCTGCCAAATGTGGAAAACCTAATGGTGTTTCACTGTCTACATAACTAGGAGTGATTCGTTTATTATGTGACTCCCTCAAGGAATTTGGCAAAATAGATAATGTTATAATATCCGAATCTAATGATACCACCAAATTAAACATACCAGATGCTACGTGTGTTTTTCTGAGATCGATAAAAATTGATTGTTCAATATAGACTTGTTTTGTATTTACATTGACAATGTTCTTCAATCGTGTCAAGTCAAAAATACAATCTAATAATCCATCACTTCTAACTTGTGTAGATATTGGAGATGGTAAATTATCAGTTAATAGCTTAGCATACTTTATCTGGACAAAACTAGAAGCCACGCCCGTGGACCAATACAATCCTAAATGAAAAATATTAGTATAATTTTGATTAACTGTTAATAGTTTGAATGCCTCTTTATGACTGAACTCAATTAGAGAATCTGCAACAATGTTTCGAGCAAAACTAAAATAAACAATAGGCTCCGGATTATCACCATTACCACATGGCAAACTAATACCTAAT
>JAKRSG010000317.1 GCA_022402405.1 Bacteroidia bacterium
TTTTAAAAAGCGCCAGCTTATGTGATTATTATTTTGAGGTAGCGGAACAAGTTCTTAAAGAAGAATATCAACGTTTAGCAAGCGGCTCTAATATAAAAATTGAGAACATTCCCTTAGGAACAGTTTTAGGAGTTTTTCCATGGAATTTCCCTTTTTGGCAAATCTTACGAAGTGCCATTCCTACGGCAGTTAGCGGCAATGCCATGCTCATAAAACCTGCTCCCAATGTAGGTTTATGCAGCAAAGCACTTCAAGAACTCATAAATGAGAGCGGCATTCCAACAGGTATATTAAAAGTTGCATTACTCAACAATGAACAAATAGAAAGCTGTATAGCCAGTAACTATATTCATGCTGTAACCTTTACAGGAAGCACCAAAACAGGAGCCTATTTGGCATCTCTTGCTGGCAAACACCTCAAGCCTATTGTGTTAGAATTAGGTGGTTCAGACCCACTCATTTTATTAGATGATGTAAATTTACCTGAAGTGATGGATGAGATTTTATTTAGTCGATTTCAGAACAACGGACAAAGCTGTGTGGCAGCAAAAAGATTCTTGGTTCAAACCGAAATGAAAGAAGAATTTTTAGCATTAGCTAAGCAAAAAATAGCTACCATGAATTTAGGAAACCCCTTGGATGAAGATGTGAAAATTGGTCCATTAGCGCGCAAAGACTTAGCAGAAAATTTGGTGACTCAACTAAAAACGAGCCTTGATGCAGGGGCAAATTTATATTGGCAGCAAGAACAAATTCCGGAACAAGGTTACTTCTTTGCGCCCTGCATTTTAACGGATATTCCCGCAGATAATTTGGCGGCTCAAGAAGAATTATTCGGACCTATTTTATCTGTGTTTACTTACCAAAATGAATTAGAATTAATTTCTATTGCCAATCAAACAGAATACGGATTAGGCGCGAGTATATTTACACAAAACATTGAACGTGCCAAGAGAATTGCAGAGCAAATAGAAAGCGGCATGGTTTACATAAACCAGATGGTAAAGAGCGACCCAAGTATCCCTTTTGGCGGAATCAAAAAATCTGGATTTGGAAGAGAACTAGGTGCCGCTGGCCTGCTAGCCTTTTGCCAACAGAAAACAACTTGGGTTAAGCTATCTTAAAAATTAATTCTTAGGATTAACTTTTAAAATCTGGCTTGTAAGTGCATTGGTAAAATAAAGAGTATTATCTGTATTTAAAACAATACCCATAATACCTTTTTGCCCCGTATTAATACGAGATATTTCCGATTTTGTTTGTGTATTGAAACAAATTATTTCACCTGTTTCGTAATCAGAAACGAAGAGCCTGTTTTTATTAATTGCTATTCCGCATGGACGTTTAAGTCCAAAACTACTTGGGACCACCTCTTCCCAGTTAACTCCTTTCATTTCCCAATACTCATCTAGCTCTTCATTAATTAAAGGTAGATTTCCTGCCTTTTCTCCAGAACGTATATTCATACGTAAAATTCTCTTATTTCCTCCATCTACTATATACAACCATTCTGTATTGGCATCTAAAATCATATGAGATGGAACTTCTGGATCTCGTTTAACCTTAACTTCAGTGTATCTATGCACTTTACCATCTCCGTGATAATGCATACCGGGTCCATGATCGGCGGCAAAATTATATTTTACAATATCGCCATGGTACCCATCGAAAACAAAAAATATGTTATGAAATAATGCAGCAATTCCCATGCTATAAGGGCTGGCATGAAGCATATCTAAATGACTTCCATTAGTACCCGGACCATGATTTTTAGCGTAGATGTTTAAATCACTTGACCACAAAGTAGGGCCCGTAAAAGTACCGCCATTATGATTGGCATCGAGAACATTAGCCGTAGTTGCCCAATTACCATTTTCACTAAAAGCGATAGCACTAGGTAACGACATAAAATGCCAAGCATTTCCATCTTTTCTATAATCGAATTTTTGATTAGGCGAACCAACATCTGTAAGCATTACCGTTGAACCACCTGTGCTAGCTGTTTCTTTGTTGATAATCCATAGTTCATTGGGTCTATGAGGATGAAAATCTAGATCTTGCGGCTCACTAACTCTAGAACTAGAATTGGCTATTAAAACAATCTCAGGGGCAGTATTACTAGCGTTAGCAAAGAATTCTGGAACTAAAGACGGACTAATTTCTAATTCACTTGGCTCCTCTCTTTTACATGAACTTAAAACAGTTAATCCACAAACCAACCATACAAGTATATTTGATTTTCTTAATTTGTATGAATTAACTCTAACACTTGTTAATAAAGGTAATAGAGATTGAATATTTTTATGGTTCATAAGTTATGATGATTGAATGTTTGTAATGATTAGTATGTGGATATTGTTATTCCTGACAATTTTAAAAGATTTAAGGAATAATAAACTTACCAGAAATTGAAACCTCTTGACCATCAGATTGAATTACAAAATAAAATATGCCTTTTGGAAGATCAGCTGCATTAAATGTAAAAAAACCTGAATCTGATAATTGCTCAAAAACTTTTGCTCCAGTATTATTATAAACTAGAATTTTATATTGTGAGAAAAGCTTGTTATCAATATAAATATTAGTAATTCCGAAAGCAGGATTTGGTTTAATTAAGTAACCATTCCCATATGCTTCAAAAAGAGTGTATGAAACCGAAGAGGTAAATCCATAACCTCCTAGTTCCAGTTTATAATAGAGCTTTTGATTTACGATGGGATTAAGATCTATAAAATTATACGTTATGGGTTCAGAAGAACTACCACAAACCCCATCTATCATTCCAATTAAGTCATAATTTAGACTGTCGGTTGACCTTAATACTTTAATCCCATTACATGTATTACCAGATCTTATTGTACAAGTAATATAGACTTTACCTTCCTCACCAAAAACATGGAATTTATCTAGAATAGAAAGATTTTGAGATTGTAAACTTGAACAAATCAAGAACAAATTAAACAAAAACAGAAACTTTAGCCTACTCAACATGTGAATTCTTTTTTGAAGTATACTGCATAGTCAGTAACACTTTAAAAAAGGTTCAACGTTATTAAATAATTTTACTTTCCGGCAAACGGACGATAATTGGAAAATAGATATCTTTTAATAAGAGTCATATCTACCCCCGGCAACATACCAAAATGCTTGAGATGTAAGGAAAAATCTCCGTTGTGTTCTTCAATCTTTATGCAATCTTTAATATTTACCATAGAGAAGTTGCGCACCGGAATAAACCCATTATGTTTTAACACTTGCATGGTTGAAAGAACCAAGATAGAATCTGAATGTATTTTAAATGTGTTATGACTACAATATAAATACATATACTCGAAACTTGGGTCGAACATAAATAGAGTAACCTGACTAATTTCAATAAATTCGACGCCACTTTCGTGGTTTAAAACAAGAAATTTTTGATCCTTAGCTGGTTTCGAATTCAGCGTATATTTTTTCTCTTTTATTGCACGTATTACCATGAGGTAAAACTGATAAAAACATATGCTAAAAAGTAGTCAATTGACTGCAGTGTTTATACAAAAATAGGAAATAAAAATTCTGCCTAATTAGCTGCTTTTTTCTCCCTTATTTAATTTTGAAGGAAGCACACCAAACTTATCTTTAAACTTTTTTGTAAAGTGATTATGGTTGTTAAACCCACAATGATAAAGCACTTCTGAGATAGGGGCGGCATCTGCCTCAATCATGTTTTTTGCCTTTTGTAGACGCATATCTATGATGAGTTTAAAAAGCGACTGCCCACAAATACGTTTGATATTTTTCTGAATAGAAGAAATACTCATTGGAAACTCTGCTGCAAAGTCGGATAACGCTAGTTCGTCGTTAGCGATATTTTTATCAATGAATGCTTTAATTTGGTTCAAGAATTTTTGATCTCTAGAATCAAATTTTGATTCAACATTATTTACCAAATTGGCGATAATAACCTGCTTTCTATTTTCGATGTTGTTTCTACATTTAAACACCAGTTCGTGTAAAGAGAAAGGCTTAGTTATGTAATCATCAGCCATTAAACCTAGAGCCATTAACTTATCATCAATAGTAGTTTTGGCGGTTAAGAAAATAAATGGCAAATGAGATAATCTTGGATCAGACTTTACAAATTTTAACAACTCTATACCATCCATAACAGGCATTGCCCAATCAGAAACCACTAATGAAACCCGCTTGGCTATTAGCAATTGCTTCGCCTCCAAACCATTTGAGGCTTCATATACATGATACCCTTCTAGCTCCAAAACAGCAGAAATATTGCTCCTTAACACTGGATCATCTTCACATACTATAATTTTATCTGCTAAAAAACTTTTACTATTTGTTGCCATACATTCTTATTCTAATTAATTTTCGGAATACCTTAAACTCAGTTGAAATTTTACTGCATTTGGGTCGGCATCCATAAAAGATAAATCACCATCCAAAACATTCATAATCTCTTTAGTTAAAAATAAACCCAATCCTAATCCCTCTATTACTTTATTTCCATCAATAAATTGATTGTAAGGAGCCACTTTTGCAAATTTCTCCTTAGTAAATCTAAATCTATTCGGATATTCTAAATCTAATTTTGCTCCCCTTGCCAATAAAAATATATCCCAAATAACCATATCGCCTAACTGGGAGAATTTAAAAGCATTTTCACTTAATTCTTCCAATACTCGTTTCAATAAAAACTTATCTGTTCTTATTGTACTACCTTCCACAGAGAGCACTAAATCTTTGGAACGATTATAGTTTCCTGCCACATTTACAATGGTATTTACTATAAAGCTAGCTGGCACATCCTCAATAAATGGATGGTAGCTTTTGGTAGAAAACTCGTTGTTTAATATAAAATTATTAATGGCTCTACTCAATCTAAGTCCGCTTCTTTGTATTACATCTAAAATAGATTTAGTTTCAAGATCCATCTGCAGTTTTTCTGCATTACCCACCATTAATTGAGATCCGGTTAAAATACCGCTCAAACATGTATTAAACTCATGATAAGGCGTCTCTAATATTTGTTTACTTACCTTGCTAATTGCATCGTCGATACTGGCCTTGCGTAAATCACTTTTTTCAAACTTTTTTTCTATGGCAACTATTAAATCATCAAAAGAAAATGGCTTAATTATGTAGTCATCTGCACCCAAGTTCATCCCTTTTCTAAGGTCGGCCTGACTACTCTTAGCAGTTAGGAAAATGAAGATGGTAAAGTTTAGCGGATAATTTTTTTTTTTGCACCTCCTCCAAGAAAGCGTAGCCATCCATCTCGGGCATCATAATATCACAGATTATTAACTCTGGCTTAAAAGTCTCATACTGAACCAAACCTTCATACCCGTTGCTAGCCCATGAAACAGAATAATCATTCAAAGTTAGAAACTCAACTAAGTTGTTTCTGATGTGAATATCATCCTCTACTATTAGAATTTTCCGATTGTTTTTTGTACTTTTCATTGAATAAGCAATGATATAAAGCTTATTCAATATTAATTAATACTTATGCGGAATAAAATATACAAAAAAGGGAAAATTTAAGTTTTTTTTAAGTACTCGATTTGTATAATCGATTTTGCTCTATTTCTTGCCTCACCAACTCAGGCACTAAATAACGTATTGATTTTCCTGCTTGTAAACTTTGCCTAATATATGTGGAAGAAATATTGAGTAAGGGAACTTCGAACAGTTTAACATGAGAATGATTTACTACAGAATTTTGTTCTACAATTCCCGCTCTTGCGTATACAAAAACGGCATATTTATCTAGAATATTTTCGTAGTCTTTCCAAAGGTGAAAATTTTGCAAATTATCTCCCCCGATTATTAAAGTAAACTCATGAATAGGAAATTTTGAGGAAATTTCTTCAAGGGTAAAAGCAGTATAAGAAGGCCTTGGCAAATCAAACTCGATATCGCAAGATTTAAATCTATCATCGCCTGCAATGGCTAAATTTAACAACTCCAATCTCTTTTCTTCTGGTAACAATTTATCTTGGGATTTAAATGGATTTTGCGGCGAAACCACAAACCATACTTCATCCAAAGGAGTATAGTCTACCATATAATTAGCAATAATTAAATGGCCTGTATGCACAGGATTAAAGGAACCGAAGAAGAGCCCTATTTTTGCCATTATGTTAGGCTTTTATAAATTCGTTTACTAATAATTCGGCCTGAGCCAAAGCTAATTTTAAATCATCATTTAGCAATACTTGCTCAAATTTAGATTCATATCCTAACTCACTAACGGCCTTATCCACGCGCATCTTAAGTGTTTCCTCCGTTTCGGTTGACCTAAATCGTAATCTGTCTTCCAAAACCTGAATACTTGGTGGTTTTACAAAAACTGCCAATGCTTTATCACCAAAATAACTTTTTAAATGTAAACCACCAACCACATCAACGTCAAACAAAACCGTTTTACCTAAGTCCCATATTCTATCAATTTCAGATTTGAGAGTACCATAAAAATTACCCCCATATACTTCTTCGTATTCTAAAAATTCGCCTGCTTCAATTTTTTGTTGGAACTCTTCTTTCGACAAAAAATAGTAGTCCTTTCCATGAACTTCTCCCGCTCTTTTGCTTCGAGTACAAGCCGAAACTGAAAATAATAATTGCGAATTTACTTGCAATAAATGCTTCACCAAGGTTGTTTTACCAGAACCAGAAGGAGCACAAAAAATAATTACTTTACCTGTTTTCATATTGGCTATAAAACATTATTAATTTGCTCTTTAAT
>JAKRSG010000318.1 GCA_022402405.1 Bacteroidia bacterium
ATTTCAGCTTCTTTTTTGGCATGCCATATTCCTTCTTTTTGAACCAATGAGTGGCTGTAGTCTTGAATGTTTATTGAGTTCATATGATGGTTTATGGTTTAATAAATAGATAATAAAAGGTAGCTTTCTTTTGATTATTTACAAGAGGGAAATGAGCTTCCTCTATAAGATTATTTTCTGCTCGCAATTGGTCTAAGCTAATGTTTCTTTCTTCTAACATTAATAAAGAATCAAATACTAATACGTCTCCCGATTGCATGTTATAGGGTGGCACTGCAGCTCCCGGATATAACCATGTTTCTTCTTTAAAGATATCTTTTCCTGTAAACAAACCTATTTCCGTTTCGCCAAAAAAGTAGTTTACATTTGGATGCTTTTCTTCTAAATACGGCATCAATTCGTCTCTTAAAAATTGATGTTGTTTGTTAATGTTTACTGCTTCATTAAAGTTGGTAGAAGCGGGGTTATTTAACAGCGGAAAAACAAGTATTCCTGCCATAAAGAAATAAACAAATCGCTCTTGATAGATGGGTTTGTTTTTTTGCATTTCTAACAATGCATGTAATCCCTGCATAGCCAGCACTCCAATAAGCGGGAAAATAGTCACCAACACTCGGTTCAGACCCATAGAATTAAATATGCCTAAAGCCCAGAAAGCAGAGTGTGCGGCTATAAATCCTAGACTGATACCGTATATTAAAAAGAGTTTTTGAAAATGGTAGTTTGATTTTTTCTGATACCATTCAATAGGTAAATACAAAACAGCCACGCAGAACATAACAAAGCTAAAAGGCTGTATACAGAAGTAAAGTTGGTTGATAAAATGGGTCCAATTGCCCTTACCATAAACACTATTCATGGTGGCGTACGGAATTTTATTAAATACCCATAGTATATCTGCATAATAGGCCCAGCCAACCAAGGAATATACTACATGACCAAACATTAACCAAGGAAGGTATTTCCAGCGTTTTTCTATTACTAACAAGCAAGCAAAAACGCTAATAATAATGAGTCCTTCCGACCTCACAAAAGGAAGAAAAGAAGCGATTATAAGGGAGATAAGAACAGATTGGTTCAGGTATAAATAAACGGCTAAACTTAATAGCAGGGCAGAGAATGGTTCTGTTAAACCCGATAAGGTAACAGGTAATAACAATGGCATTGTAATTACAACAATAGCTGTAAGGTAATAGTATTTAAAGCCTAATTTTTGGGAGATTAAGTTAGAGAAATACGCGGCTGCTATGCTGCATAAAACGTTAAATACCATGATTCCTTTTATGCCAAATTGTGCGAATGGCGAGCTACACAAGGTAAAGAATGGCTTAGCCCAATGGTTAAAAAAATAGCTAGGGTTTTGCCAAGAAAGTTTGGAGTATAAATAATGGGTTGTGCTATCGCCACCTTCGCCCATTGTGCTTCCAAACAAGGCTGCACCTAGTAAAGCGATAGATATAATGGCAAATAAGAGCTGGGCGGCTTTCTGCGGCTGAATACTTTTAAGCCTTAAATAATCCATATTTTAAAATGCAATAGATGGCTCTAAATCCATCTTTCCAATTTATTTTTTTACCCTCAGCATAGGTTCTTCCATAGTAAGAAATGCCAACTTCGTAGATTCTAATATTGGGTATTCGACTAATTTTTGCCGTAACTTCTGGCTCAAAGCCAAAGCGTTTCTCGGTTAATTTGATGTCTTTTATAATGGGAGCTTTAAACAATTTGTAGCAGGTTTCCATGTCTGTTAGGTTCAGATTGGTAAACATATTACTACCAAAGGTTAGAATTTTATTGCCAATAGAATGCCAGAAGAATAAGATCCTGTGTGGCTTTCCTCCCATAAATCGCGAGCCATAAACAACATCGGCAAAGCCATCTAAAATGGGTTTAAGTAGGATGTTAAACTCATTTGGATCATACTCCAAATCGGCATCTTGTACAATGATATAATCTCCGCTAGCTTCTTTTATTCCGGTATGTATAGCAGCGCCTTTCCCTTGATTTACGCTGTGTTGCACAAACTTAATGTGTGCTTTGTTTTTTCTGTATGCCTCTATTACCTCTGCCGTATTATCTTTAGAGCAATCATTAACTATTACGAGCTCTTTTTCTAAGCCATTTATGAGCTGAACCGACTCTACCTTATCCAAAATTTTATGAATGGTTCTAGCTTCGTTGTAGGCAGGAATAATGATACTTAATTTTTCTGGCATAGCATGAGTTTGTTGCAAATTTAATCTTTGGTGATTAATTTCAAAGATTAGGTAAGATTATTGGATTTAAAAGTAACAGTTCCCCCTGTTATTCGTGCTCTTAATCAGCTTAAGGATCGAGGTTTTAGTTCATTTGCTTGTCTAGTTGATGCGAAGTAGTATGTTCAATTAACCACTTCACCCGCCATTGAGCCAATCGACTGTTGAACTAAAAAATAAGCACATTACCATCCATCAATGAAATTACATTGTTGTGCAGAGCCTGAAGGGAGATGCTGGGTTTTGAAGAGCTTTATCGTCGCTTTAAGCGCCGTTCCGTTCAACAAAGGGTTCATTGTTGGCTTTACGAGCCTAACGAAACCCTATCTGTTATAGCCAGTGGTTCTTTCATTAATCAGATTTGGTTTTTCTTGTAAAATTCCAGGCAATTCCAATTCTAGTTCTCAAGTTTCCACCATTAATCTCCCGGTTAACATACGGAGAAATTTCAAACACGACTTGAAGACTATTGAGTTTTTCGAATGGTTTTGCTCTCATGCCGAAATTAATGAAGTATCCGTTAGTAATAGGCAGGTTTTCAAGAGAATTTATTGGATTAATGCTGATACCTATTCCAGAATAGTAGTTTACCTTTTCCATCCTTTTGAAATTGAATTTAGGTGAAAATTCCATGTTGAAATTGGAAATAAAATTATTTGTTTCCATCTTGAAATCTCCAAATAACCGTTTATCTGTATTTGTAGAGACAGATAAAATTGATTGAAATGGAAAGTAACTAATCGCTACCTGAGCAAAAATATGTTTGTGTGTCAGTATACAAATGAGTATGACTAAAATTCTTTTCATAAAGTTCTAAGTAATTTGCAATAACATGGCTTGGGTAAATAATTGTCATCATACAATAAGGGATAATCCTCTCTATTGTAAAAACTACGTATCCAACTATTTTTATCACTTATGCCCCAAAATGTAATGCCATATTGATATTGTTTGGGTATCTTATTGTAATTTATTACAACTGTTCCAAGTAAATTTGCTTGTTCGTTAAAAAGTGTCTCACTCGGAACAATATCTTTACCCAATGGATTTACCGAAATGTCTAGTTCTGAAACATGTATTTTGTAATTATCGTCTACTATTTCCTGAAATGAATTTGCTATTTGGGTTGACTCTGGATAATAATTACTAATGTGCATCTGAATCCCAATTCCATCTATTTTCACTCCTCTATTCCTAAGATTATTTAATAATGCTAATACACTATTTCGCTTGGTTGGGTTTGATTCAAGATTGAAATCATTATAAAACAATAGGGCATTTGGGTCTGCTTCTTTTGCGTATAAAAATGCTTTTTCTATGTAGCTAACCCCAATCTTTTGTTTCCAAATACTATTTCTTAATGTCCCATCTTCATTAAATGCCTCATTCACTACATCCCAAGCTGTTACTTTGTTTTTAAAATGCGTCATTATTGTTTGAATATGAACTTTCATCAATTGTTCCCAATCAGAAGTGCTACCTTGATAATCTAATATCCATTGTGGTAATTGTTGATGCCATATCAAAGTGTGCCCGTGTAATCGTTTATTATTATTCTGACAAAAGGATACCAAACTATCTGCCTCAGTCCAATTAAAAAATAATGGCTCAGGGTGTAAATATTCCGCCTTAAAAATATTCTCAGGTGTAATACTGTTGAATTGTTTTATCGCAATAGATTTATACAATGGGTCGTTTCCCAATTCAATAATATCTATGGCTGTCCCAATTGGATAGCTCGAAAAAGTAAATAGTCCGATGCTATCATCGCAGATAGAAATTTCTTCCCTTTTACAGCCTAGAAAAAAGGTAAATAAGAATATGAAACTGATTATTTTCATTGTCCTTCAAGATTAACAGCTCGTTTGGCACTTCTTTTTTTTTCATCAATAAAGACAACACTGCAAGGTTCTGTTTGTGATACTTCTTTTCTTACAAATTCTCCTTTTTTATTGTATACATAAGTTGTCTCATTACAAATGCATCCTTCACATTCTAGACAAGCTTTTGAAAGATGATGTAATTCAAAACGAAATCCATTCATTATATGTACTTCAATGGAAGATTTATTTATAGTTTCTTGTGCTGAAATCAAAAGATTGAAAAAGCAAAGCACAGTTATAGTGAATAATTTAAGCCTGTTTTTCATAGTTCAACGTTTATGTATGGATATTCACTAGTTTCTCGAATGAGCTTTCCTTTTTTATCAAAAAATTGCCAGAAGCATTCTTCACCTTGTAAATTGTAATACGCAATAAAATAGATGTTTCCATTTTTATGTGGTCGTGTTCTATATATTAATCTCCCGATTAAATCATAGTGCAAGTAACCCAATGTTTTGTATTTTTTGAATTTGTTTTTTCGATTCGCTTTTTCTTCGGAAACCCATTTTCCAACTTTGTAGCCGTTGAGAGTTACACCAGAATATTTGACTACGACAGGATCGTTCAAATAAGAATATTCCTCTGTGTTTCCAAATAATGTGTCGTTCTTATAAAAAACTATTGATGTAATTCTTCCTTGTTGATCGCGGTAAATCCATCTACCATTTTTAACTCCATTGGTATAATCTTGTCCAATTTCGTATGGATTTTTGTTGAGGTCGTATTTTACCCACGAATAGTGAATTTTATCAATCGTTGTATCAGTTAAAATTTGCGCATACAATTGAATATTGAACAGAAATAATAGTATCAATAGAGTTTTAGTCTTCATTCTTTGATTTACTTAAAATGAATTAAGAAAAGTGATTTTTTCGCCTTCGTAGTAGCTTATTTTGTCTGTTGAAAGCGTGAAGCCTTTAGGATGATATTTTAGATTGGCTAAACATTCATATCGAACTATAATCAGCTGCAGCAATGAAAATGTAATCTTTTTGGTGTTCATTTTTTACAAATTTGGAATATTAATAGTACTTCCACCCCATTCCACAACCGTAAAACCCTTTCTCGTTTTTTTTAACTTAGTTAAATCTTGCTTAGGATAGTCGATTTTTGATTTAAGCGGTTGTGTCAACATCATCACCCTAATGATGGTTTCTGGTTTTGGTCTAATTTCCAATTCGGCTTGTTCTTCGTATTCCGTTCCTGCAAAATGAATTAAATTGTATGCAATGTTTTCCATGCGAGGCAACCAATACATGATAAATTCATTGGCTTCGCGTCTGTTTAAGCCCAAGTAGGCTAATTTTTCTTCCAAAAATGAAGCAGTCTCTTTGCCCGCAACAATAAATCCGTCTTGAGGAATGATCTGCTTTGAAGAATGACTTTCCCAAAACAGGGCATAATATTCCTGGTTGTTTTCGTCCCACAACGTGCCATTCGGCTCTGCCGTAACTGTCCAACCATCTCCATAATATTTGGGATAGGAATGACTTAAAGTGCCTTCATAATCGAGTTTCACATTTATTTTTTGCCTCTGTTCTGGATAGAGATAAATTATTGGCTTTTCTGGTTTCATAGTATATAAGGCAAGTTTTATTTCAGCCAAACAAGTACGGTGTTCGTCAAAATTCAGATTTATATCAACATCATCGCACCCCTCATGTTCAATCCTTAAATTGTATTGTCCTAATGATATGTTACTCAGTTTGAAGTTTCCGTGCTCATCCGTTAAAACACCCTCAATTACTTGTAAGGTTTTCAAATCACGCAGGACCGCTCTAGCATTGAAAATTTCTTTTTGTGTGTTGATATCAGTTACTTTGCCCGTAATGTATGATGCTGGAACACTACTATTCTTGCAATTGACCACAATGGTACTTTTATTTTCATAGGATGAAATTGTTTTCTTGGGTGTAGTACAAGCTAGCAACGCTAAAACGAGTATTATTAGGTAGTAAAATGATGTTTTCATGTTGTTATTTATTTATAGAATCAGAACGTTCTGTTCTCGGTGTGTCTTGCCATATAAACACCGTTCCTGTTTCTAATATTTTCCATTCATAAGGTCTTTTGAAATGAAAAATTGGGTTCGAAATGCTTATTAAACCAATAAGTCCAATGTAAAGTAGGAAAGCCAATGACAATAAAGTTTTTGAAACTATAGAAGGCATCTTGAAGTTTGGTATCCACTTGTTAATCGATAGAGATAAGATTACCCAAAAAGAAAAATAAATAGCAAAGTTGGCTATAAACTCCAAGATGAAAAACTGATAAGACATAGAAGTATGAAATCCTTTACCCATGAATGCGAAAGGGAAACCCCAATAAAGATTGTCTGGACCGTCAACTGGCAGTGCAAACCACCACTTCGTTAACAGACACATTGAGATGAGACTCATTGCTATGGCTACTTTTATATTCAGTTGCTTCATATCGGATTTTTTTACCATTGGATATAACGTTTTGGTGCCTTACCCAGTGATCGCATGAGGAGGCGTCAACCTGAAGCAAGATAAAAACATTCTGGGCAAAAACAAAATAGCCAATTACTACTAAGTCGGCAATTGCGCAAGACACCTG
>JAKRSG010000319.1 GCA_022402405.1 Bacteroidia bacterium
GGTATTTTGGAAACTACTCTCGTGGCAGAAACTGGAACTCATTCCACTCATTGTTAAATCCAGAAAACAACGCCTTACAAACTAACTATACCATTAGAACATACCTTCAATTTACCCAAAACTTTAAAACAGATGATAAGAAGGATGAAACGGGTAAAAAGAAAGCCTCTAATATATCTAACGCATATTATAGTGTACGTTTATCATACGAGCGTGGCTATGGTGAAGTAATGGATGCAGAGCATATGCATGATGTATTTAATTATGGTTACATTGGTAAATTTACTACCTATGATGCTCCAAACTACCAAAGGGTTATTAAAGGTTTAAATGAGAGACCAGATTCGTTCATGACAGAAAATGGTACAATATACTTAACAGACTATTATCGTCATGTAGGTTATAGAGATACATTATATACATTTGAACAAGATCCAAACATCAATCGTGTAAGAGGTAACTTTACTCGCTCGGTATATGATTACTATGGACAAAGTTTAATGAGAACAGCGGGTAATGTTCGTCAGGTAGGAGGTTTAATCAATGGTGATAATCCAACTGGAATCTACTCAAACATGTGGGCAAACGTTGGGGCTCAGCAAGCAGGTTATGCCAAGAGCATGAACGAGGCCTTTAACTTATATGTACAAAGCGAATTTAGTATTGCTCCATCTAGCAATCCAAAAGCTAAACACGAAATTCAGTTAGGATTAAACGTTGAACAACAATTCAGAAGAAACTATTCTTTAGGAGCCACTGGTTTGTGGAGTTTAGCACGTTTATATGCTAACAGACAATTCTCTGGATTAGATTCATCTTTATATTCATTATCATTCGACCAAAACGGAGTTTTCTCTGATACTGTAAATTTCAAACGTAAGATTGTTGCTTCACAGCAAACTAACTTTGATATGAATTTCAGAAATAGCTTAATTGCACGTGGGGCTTTAGATCCATTTGGAAATAAGATTGACCAATTTACAAACATCGACGTTAATTCTTTCCGCCCAAGCGATTACAAATTGGAAATGTTTAGCGCAAATGAGTTATTAAACAATGGTAATAGTATAGTTTCTTACAGTGGTTACGACCATTTAGGTAGAATTGTAAGAAGACGTCCAAGTTTAAATGATTTCTTAACAGATTCAACTGCTCGTTTATTGCCTGCTTACCAACCGTTGTATTTTGCAGCTTGGGTTCAAGACAAGTTTGTATTCAAAGATTTGATTATTCGTGTGGGAGTTCGTTTAGAGCGTTTCGATGCTAACCAACCAGTATTAAAAGATCCATATTCAATGGTTCCATTGTATACAGTAGGTGAAGCTAAAAACTTAGGTATCTTAGATGCAGGAAATATTCCTACAACTATTGGTGATAATTTCATTCCTTATGTAGACAAAGATCCAGGTCAGCAAGATGCTGATATAACGAAAGCAAGATTTGTTGGTTATAGAAATGGTAACAACTGGTACGATAGAAATGGTAACCCAATCTCAGATCCTCAAGCAATTGCTCGTGAAGGAGGTACTAACCGTAACATGCCATTATTGGCTGATCCAAGAAATCCTCAATTACCAACAGCGGCATCATTTACCGATTATACACCAGACTTAAAACTATTACCACGTATTTGGTTCTCGTTCCCAATTTCAACCACTTCTCAGTTCTTTGGTACATATGATATCTTAACACAGAGACCAAGTGCTAACGTTGGACAAATAGATGATTATTTCTTTTTACAAAATCGTTTAAGTGGTGGAGCAATCAACAATCCTGATTTGAAAATGGTTCAGGTAACAGATTATGAAATTGGTTTCCGTCAACAAATTGGTCAAGATGCTGCATTAGGAATTATTGCTTCATATCGTGAATACAGAAATCAAATTCAATTATTCAGATACGTTCAAGCATGGCCAAACGATTATTCTACTTTTGGTAACTTAGACTTCTCAACTGTAAAGAGTGTTGGTTTAGAATATAATGTTAGAGAGTTAGGTAATGTTACCATTACTGCTAACTATCAGTTACAATTTGCAGATGGTACTGGTTCAAATGCTACTTCAAGTGCTGCATTGGTTCAGGTTGGATTACCAACATTACGTACCTTAATTCCAATGGATTTTGATACTCGTCACACCTTCAAAGCTATCTTCGATTACCACTACAAGGAAGGAAAAGACTATAATGGTCCAATTGTAAATGGTAAGAAAATATTTGAAAATGCTGGTTTCAACTTTATTTTCACTTCATTCTCTGGAAGACCTTATACTCAAGATTTGATTGCTACACCAGGTGGAGTTCAATCTGGCGTGGTAGTAAGAAGTCCGGTAAAAGGTACTCCTAATGGAGCTAATTTACCTGCTCAATATAATATTGACTTAAACGTTGACAAAAACTTTGTATTTAAGAAGAAGAAAATTGATGGAAGCACTAGCGTTTACAGATTACGTGCATTTATAATGGTTCAGAACTTATTAAACACCGCCAACGTAACAAGCGTATTCCGTTACACAGGTTCTGCTTACGATGATGGTTTCTTAGCTTCACCAAATTCAAGAGAGCAAAAAGAGACTGCAACCAATCAGCAAGCTTATGTTGACTTATACAATACAAGAATGGTAAATCCAGACAGGTTTGTTTTACCGCGATTAACTCGTCTAGGTTTTGCCTTATATTTCTAAGTTTATTGTTAAAAAAAAGAAACGATCATGAAAAAATATACCTTAAGTTTAATGAAATCCGCAGCAATTGCCTTCAGTTTAATGGTGGCAACGAGCGGGGCTATGGCTAAAGAAAATGTTGGTGTGTTGCGCAAAACTACCAAGCCTAGTTTAGGGAAAATGGGTGCCGGTTGTGCCGCTGCTACTCAACAAAAGGATCTTGATTTAAATAACGTACGTACCACTATTTTGAATGGTGGTGATATGTGGTGGAATTTACAAAATGCCCGCTACGAAATTCCAAAGGTAGAACCAGGGCAAACATCCAAGCACTCTTTATTTTCGGGTGCTCTTTGGATTGGAGGTATCACACAAGGTAACCTTCGTATTGCTGGTCAAACTTACCGTCAGAGTGGTAACGATTATTACCCGGGTGCATTGCAAATAGATGGTTCAGCTTCTATTACCGCAGCTCGTTGTAAGTTTTATGATCAAATTTGGAAAGTTACTTTAGCAGAAATTGAAGAATTCAGCAACGACGAATCACAATGGAATTCTCCTATTGATGGAATTGCAAACTGGCCAGGAAATGGAAATGCTGGTGAGGGCGCTACAGGTGAAGCTGAATTCTTAGCACCTTTCTTCGATTTTAACCTAGATGGTAAATATGAGCCCTCAAATGGTGATTTCCCTGCATTTGAACAAAATGTATTGAGTAATATCCCTGATATGATGTTGTATACTATATACAATGATAAGGGAAACATTCACTCAGAAACTGAAGGTTTACCAATTGGATTAGAATTGCATACTCAAAGTTTTGCCTATTCTACCAATGATGAAATTAATAACATGACTTTCTATCGTACTACCATTTATAATAGAAGTACTGAAACCATCGACTCGTGTATTTTTGGTCAGTGGGTTGATGCAGATTTAGGAAACTACTCTGACGACTATGTGGAGTGTGATGTTAAAAGAAATTTAGGTATTTGTTACAATGGTGATGATAACGATGAAGGTATCTTAGGATATGGTTTAAATCCGCCAAGTGTGGGTGTAAACTTCTTTGAAGGTCCGCGCAAAATTGTTGGTACCGATACTACTGAAATTGGATTAACTAAATTTGTTTATTATAACAATGACTTCTCGGTAACAGGTAACCCTTCTCGTCCTGAACATTACTGGAATTATCTTAACGGTCGCTGGAAAGATGGTTTAAATATTACATACGGTGGAAATGGAAGAGGCGGTACAGATACAGCCAGTTTTATGTTCCCTGGTAAAACAGACCCTGCTGGAAGAGCAGATTGGACAGAACGTATTGCAGGTAACACTCCTGGTGATAGAAGATTTTTACAAACTGCTGGTCCTTTCAGTTTATTACCTGGTTCTCGTAATCAAGTAACGGTAGCTGTAGTTTGGGCACGTGCAACAACGGGTGGTGCAACTGGTTCATTTAACTTATTAAAAGAAGCATCTGATAAGGCTTTTGTTTTATTCAAAAATAACTTCAACATCGTAGATGGTCCTCGTGTTCCAGATTTAAGTGTGGTGGAGTTAGATAAAGAAATCATCTTAAATATTGTAAACTATAAAACAACAGAGGCATACTCTGATTCTTCTGCCGGTTTATGTTCTGAGAAAACTAAATATGCTTTCCAAGGATATCAAATTTTCCAATTGAAGAAGAACTCTACACCAGGTGATTTATACAACCAAGACGAGGCAAGATTGGTTGCTCAGTGCGATGTTCTTGATGGAAATGGTTTGATGGTAAATTTAGTAAACGACCCAGATTTAGGTTCGGTTAAGAAAATCATGGTTGCTGGTGAAGATAAAGGTATCCGTCACAGCTTTAGAATCACCAGAGATGCTTTCTCTACTTTATCTGACCCAACTCTTGTAAACTTCCAAAATTACTATTATATGTTAGTTGCTTACGCTAGCGCAACCAATTGTGCGGTAGATGCAACTCAATATCTTGCTGGTAGAAAATCTATTGATGGTGGTGGTATTAAAATCTTTACTGCTATCCCTCACAAGCCAACTCCTCGTTCGCAAGGTACAGAGTTAAACACTAGCTGGGGAGACGGACCAGAAATTACTCGCCACGAAGGTGCTGGTAATAGCGGAAATACCTTAATGTTAACGCAAGCTAGCATTGAGAAAGCAATGATTGCACCTTATTATGTACCTAATCCTACTTATATGCGTGGAATGGGTCCAGTTTTAGTAAAAGTGGTTGATCCTTTCAAAGTTCCAAATGCCAATTTCGAATTACGTTTAGTAGATTCTTCTTCGGCAGTAAACAAGAATGATAGTTTAACAGCTGATTCAACTAAATGGATTTTAACAAATACCATTACAAATCAATCTTATGTTTCTGAGAGAAGTATCAAAAACAAAAATGAGCAGTTATTCCCTGAGTTAGGTTTAAGTATTACTGTTTATCAAGTGGTAGGTCCTGGAAATCCAGATAACGCCACTGATGATGCTAATGGTTATTTATCATCTAGCAAGGTATACGCTGATCCAAGTAATGAGTGGTTGCCAGGTATTCCTGATGAACTTATTCCGTTAACTCCTTTCAACTGGATTAGAGCTGGAAATACAGGTACTCCTGGGTTTACTAATCCAGCTGAACACGATTTCGCTGATGGTCCAACCGGAGGTAAGCGTGCAGTAGATCCGCGTAGACAATATAATAAGGTAATTGATGGAACTTGGGCTCCTTATTCATTAGCTGCTCGTGCTGTTAGTCCAACACCAACTTATGGTCCAGCTTGGGCTGCAAGTTCTGGTGGTTACTCTACTGATAATCCATTATCTGATTTAAGATCTGTAATGTTTGTAATTACTCAAGATAAAACTAAGTGGACTCGCTGCGTGGTAATTGAAGCAGGTGAAAACACCGCCTTAAATATTGGTAATGCACCTAAAATGACTAGAAGAAAATCTCCTTCTGTTGGTAAAGATGGTAAACCTGATGGAACTGGTAATGGTATGGGTTGGTTCCCTGGTTACGCTATTAACAAAGAAACAGGCGAGCGTTTAAACATCATGTTTGCCGAAGATTCTTCATTACCATTAGAGAATGGTACTGATATGATTTGGAACCCAACTTCTAGTTTGATTACAAGCTCTGTTGGTGGTATAGATTACAAAATGGGTGGTAAACACCATATTTATGTAATGGGTTCTAAGCCTTTCCGTACTACTCAAACGGGCCCGGTATTGTACCAAGGTCCGCGTTACGACGAAGGTGCAAGCTATATGGAATTATTTAACAGAATTGAAAATGGAACAAGTGTAACTCTTAACATGCGTTATTTATACTCGCAAGCTATGTGGGTGAGCATGACATTAGTATCTCCAAGAACCAACTTAGGTGATTTAAATACTACTGGTGGTATACCTTGTGATGTTACAATCAATATCGATGTTAAGCGCCCGTATGCAGCTCAAGCTCCAATCGAAAAAGCTTCTGCTAAAAATGATAGTATTCCTTTCTATACATTCTCTACTTCTGATTTAGCACCAGTTATTGGAACTAAAGAAGCAGGTAAATCTGCTTTGGATATGGTTTCAATTACTCCAAATCCATACTATGCTTATGCTGGTTATGAAGATCCAGGTAATCAGTTAGACACTCGCGTTCGTATCATCAACTTACCAAAGAAGTGTGTGGTTTCAATCTATACTCAAGGTGGTTTCTTGGTTCGTAGAATCAGAAAAGATGATGATACAAGAACATTCTTAGAGTGGAATTTAAAGAATGATGCCAACGTGCCAATTGCAAGTGGAGTATATTTAATTCATGTACATGCAGATGGAATTGGCGAGAGAGTAATTAAATGGTTTGGTATTATGCGTCCGGTTGACTTTGACACATTCTAATCAAATATATTTTTAACGAGATAATAACATAACAATGAAAATAGCTATAGCAAAAATTGGTTT
>JAKRSG010000320.1 GCA_022402405.1 Bacteroidia bacterium
AGAAGAAATGATAAAAGATGTTTTAGAACGTCCTTGGAGATCTAATTTCGAGACTAAAAATCAAAAGAAACCTGTGGTAATAATTGGGCAGGTAAGAAACAAAACCTCAGAGCATATTGATGCGGGCGTATTTATCAAAAATATGGAGAGGAATTTCATTAACTCAGGAACTGTTAGTGTGGTTCAAAGCGGTGCCGAGAGAAATGAATTGAGAGATGAAAGAAATGACCAGCAAACTTTTTCGAGTGAAGAAACTAGAAAAAAATGGGGTAAAGAAAAAGGAGCAGATTTTATGCTTAACGGTGTAATATATAGTATCACCGATACCTACAAAAAAGAGAAAACCATCAAATATCAAATTAATCTTGAATTAACTGATTTAGAAACCAACGAAAAGGTTTGGATTGGAGAAAAAGAGATTAAAAAATACATCAAAAACTAACTACTCATTAATTGAAAAAATCAGTCTTTAGTTACCCTATTTTCATACTTCTGATAGTATTGTTTAGCGCTTGTGCTACCTACTATCAGAAGAATGAATCTCTCATGAACGCTGTATATTCGGGCGACTTTTCTGCTGCCAATAAGCTGCTTTCCAATGATGAAAAGTGGGAAAAACAACAAAGAAATGTATTGCTTTTCTATTTAAATAAAGGTACTATCTTATTTATGGAAGGCAATCATGCGGCCAGTAATCAATATTTTAGAAAGGCAGATTATTTAATAGAAGATTTTAATAAAACAGCTGGAGATTTTGCTGTTTCGTTTTTGGTAAATGCAAAATTTTCTACCTATGGAGGAGAGAATTTTGAACAAATTTTAATTCACTATTTCACCACCCTTAATTGTTTAGCATTGAACCAACACGATGAAGCCTTGGTTGAGTGCAAAAGGATGTTGGAGAAAATGCAACGTATTACAGATTCATATAAATCAGAAAATAAATACAAGCGCGATGCCTTTGCCCACAATTTGCTGGGCATGATTTATGATTTAAAAAGTGAGTACAATGATGCCTTTATTGCATACAGAAATGCATTAGAAATATACAAAGAAGATTACGCCAAAAATTATGACACTCAAATTCCAGAGCAATTAAAACGAGATATTTTACGTACGGCCAAAAGAATTGGATTTACTGAAGAATTAGCTGCCTATGAAAAGGAATTTAACATGGTAGCAGAATCTATTAATAGGGATGATGCCGAGATTTTATTCTTTTGGAACAATGGTTTAGGTCCCATTAAGGAGCAAAATAGTTTTAACATATTAATTCTTCCAGCTGGAAATGGATACGTTAATCTTGTAAATCCGGAGTTGGGTATATCTATGGCTTGGAAAGTAGACGATAAAAACGAAAAGCAGGATTTATTGGATATGAATTTCATTCGCTTGGCTCTTCCAAAATATGTAAGCAGGTTGCCAAAATATAATACCGCCAAAATTGAAATTGGTGAACAATCTAAAACTCTTTATTTAGCAGAAAATATTAATGCAATTGCATATAAAAGTCTGCAAGATAGAATGGGTAAAGAACTAGCTATAGGATTAGGTAGAGTTATTGCCAAACAATTGGCCGTACATCAACTTAAGAAAAATAAAGACCAACAAGGATTTGCCGCAGCTGCCATGATTTATAGCGCAGTTTCTGAACAAGCAGATACGCGCAATTGGCAATTATTACCATATGCTATACACTATACTCGGGCCAAAGTTAAACCCGGTACTCATGAGGTAAAATTTATAGCCAGCAACTCAGAAAAGGAAGAAAAAACAGCTAAGTATACCGTTGATTTAAAGTCGAAACAAACAAAAGTACTTGTTTCTCAAACCCTCGATTTTACTGGTTATCAACAAAGGGCTCCTTAAAATCTAAACCCGAAACTGCATTCCATAAAATCAGATTGAAGCTGCTGCCGCTTATTAATGGTTCCTTTAAAGAATAAGCCGGTGTAAAAGCTCTTATGAAATTGGTAGCCTAATCCAAATCGGATGTACACCTTTTCTTTGATAACTTGCATAGGTGCCACGTATCTATAAATGCCAAAAGGCAAGAACAACTTTCCAATATTAAACCTCTGATAAACTCCCATTGCTAAATGAAACTTTTCCTTCTCTTTAACATCTCTCACGCGCAATTTTTCCTCGTATAAAAGTGTTTGTGTGGCATCATAAAAGCCATCTATTCCTACTCCAATTTCGTATAATTTAGAAAGAGAGTAGGTTGGATTTATACTAGCATTAGCCACCCAAAACTGGGTTACATAATCAAAATAACCAAGCTCCCTATAGCCAAACGATATATGTGTACTAACATGCCATCTTTTACCAGAATAGGCATAATTGGGTTTAACATATTCTCCAATATCCTGAAAGAAATAACAGGCACCTAAAGCTCCGTATAATATATTTAGTCCGCCATTTGGCATTTTTAAACTACCGTTGGATACATGATATAATCCTCCATTTAATTCAAGCATAAGTTTAGGGGTTAATTTGTAATGCATGCTTGAACCTAAATCAAAACCAAAATTTAGAGCTGAACTTATGGCTCTATTATCAAAGTTTTTTTGTCGGTGATACTGAACCGTATTAAAATTTACACCATAACCAATTCTAGCAGATATTCTCAGTTTTTTACTACTAATGAGTGGTAAATCAAAACTAGGTAATATTCCCAGACTTTGTCCGAAGGTATCTGGCCTATTCATCCTGAAATATTTGATACTTAAGCCAAGTAAAGGATTTCCATAGGTTTTAGAAAACGCCTCTTTATGTAGACCGTTTTTAAGAATTGTAATGTCGAACCCGGGAACATATCCACTTAAGTTCATATTGGTTTTTGCCACTGTATTAGAAGCAAAATGAAAACCATAAACGCCATTAGCCCTCATTCCATATGTTCCCAAATGCGATGGTTGCGCTGTGGCTTTTGGTTCAAACCAAATAACAGCAACATAAGTGGTGAATAGGAGTAGCGTTTTAAGATATTTTATCATGAATATTATTTTGGGTTTCTGGCCAAATTTTGTTTGGCAATTTATAAAAGTTTGTAGATTTTTGAATGAATGTATAAAGTCCTATTTGTTTGCCTTGGAAATATTTGCCGCTCACCCTTGGCGGCTGCTCTATTCGAGTATAGAGTTTTAAATTCAAATGTGGGAATTACTTTTGAGGTAGGTTCAGCCGGAACTATTAATTACCATGCCGGAAAGCCTGCCGATGAAAGGGTATTGCAGTTATTAAAAGAGAAAAATATTCCTATTCAACATTCTGCGCGACGAATCCAAGTGGAGGATTTTGATTATTACGATTTTATTTTTGCTATGGATGAAGAGAATTATGATTCCTTAAAAAAATTTGCTCCATTAAAGAATCATAAAGCAAAGCTGATTCATTTTAGAAAATATGATCCCTATAATCAAGGAAGTTTCACGGTTCCAGATCCTTATTATGGAGACATGAATGACTTTAATTTAGTATTTAGTATTTGCGATGATGTTATTGATAATTTGATAGACAAATTTAAATTGGGTGAACCAATAAATTAAAATCTCCAAAAAACCATTGATAGAATTCCGGCTATCATAATCCATTTAGCCATAGAACTCAATCGGGTAAAGTCTCTTTTTGTATCGGCAATTTTTATAAACCAGGCCATGGTAAACATGGGCACTAATACAAGTATCAACATATACATTAAAAACATAATGTATATTTTGTTACTACTATAACTTAAAGCCATAAATGATGTGCAGAAGGCAATAGTTAGTCCGATAATAATAAAGTGTAAAACCAATAAAACATCTTTAGTTTTTCTAACGCCCAATACAATTGGAAGTGTTCTGCACTTAAAATTTTGATCGCCTCTTAAATCTTCGGTGTCTTTAATTATTTCACGAACCAATGTAGTTACAAAAGCAAAAATGCCATATACCCAAATTCCTGTAAGCATCATATCTGATTGAAATATGTGCAAAATCCAAAGCGTAAATGCTGTTAAAAGGGCAACTAAAATATTTCCTATGAGGTATGTTTTTTTCAGAAACTGGGAATATAACCATAAGGAAAATCCAGAAATAAATACCAAAAGGGCGATTTGTTTATTGATTGCGTAGGCCAATAGAATGGCTAAAACATTTAAAATAATATGTAGGAACATTGCCCATCTCCGTGATATAGTATTGCCAACAATTACACGCTCTGGTTTGTTAATTAAATCCAGCCTTACGTCCATATAATCGTTAATTATATAGCCTGCTGCAGCTACCAAAAAGGTACTAATAGCAAGCAATATAAAATGGCTTTGAAAAAGCTGATTAAAACTTAAATTTGGTGTTAAGAAGAAATAGGCAAAAATTTGGGTTGCAGTAATAATTATCAGATTATTAATACGAATTAGTCTTAAAAAATCTTTTATCACAAGCCATCTCATAGGGTAGTACTATTTATATCATCTAGTTTAATAACGCCGCCAGAAATAATAAACTTCATCAAATTACTGCTTTCGCCAGTGTATTTTCTAATTTTATTTTTATCGACTAGAAATAAATTCCCAGAAAATGCATAGGAGTGAGGCATATAAACGGCTACCATGCCGGGTAATTCTAGTAAACTTAAATCTTCTTGAGTAATAAAACCTGGTTTATACACTCCCGAGGCTAATTCAATAATTACAGGTTTATCAAATTTTTTCTTTTCGCCCACAAAGGCTTCCATAAGGTCTTTAACAGAAGTATATATAGTTTTTACGAATGGGATATTCGAAAAAATATCGTCCAATAAATCTATAATGGGCCGGGTAATAAACGTAGAACCAATTAAACCAACAAGCAAAATAGTTCCTGTAACAATTATGAATCCTAAACCGGGAGTATCTAATAACAACACCTCATCAATAGATTCCATAAGGCCTCTCAAAATTCGGTAAGTGGCATATATGGGCAAGGTTATTAATAAGCCCTTTATAAAATAGCTTAGGAGTTTTCTTAATCTTGAACCAAATGATTTCTTTATTCTTTCTTTCCCGTATGTCATAGTTAATAATCTATTTCTAATCCTAAGCCCTGCACAAAATCTCCTAACATTGGGTTTTTACTAACCAATTTTTTGAGTTGATCAGGCTTAGTAAGTTTGGTAACATGTTGTATTCTATCTTTATTTATAGTAAACAAAATGTCGAGCTCATAGTTCTGCAATTCTTTTCTAAAATGAGGGATCAAATCCATTCTTTCTTCTTCCATCATTTCATGTTCCAAAGAACTTTTTAGTTCAACCTCTATTTTGGTTTTACTTACTTGTTTTAAAGGAGATTCTTTAAGAAATGCCGATAATCTCGATTTTCCAGAGTTTTCTAATCGCAGAAGGTATTGGTTCCAAACTTGAGTAAACATTTCTAAATCAAAATCTTTATTCTCGGTTGGAGTGTATTCGGTGGTTTGTTGCACATCTTGCGAGCTGCTTTCTTCTTTTTGTTTAGCAACTTGTTCTTTTAATTTTTCTAAGGCAGATTTTCCGCTGCTTAGCGGCTGGCTGCTTATTTTGGGCTGAACCGAAACTTGCGGAGCAGGTGCTGTTGGGGAAGAGATAATGGGTTGCCCTTGCTCAATATTTTCAGAACTTACATTAATTTTTTTTTTCTCATCAACCATTGGTTGCTGAGTACTCAATTGAATGGCTCGGTTTAAATTGCATAATTTCATGAGAGCAAGCTCTACGTGTAAACGCTGATTTTTACTGAGTTTGTAATTGAAGTCGGTTTGATTAAGTAGGTTCAAAGCGTTTAAAAGCCAAGAGCTGCTGCATGATTGAGATTGTTGTGAAAATTTGCTGGCAACATTAGGCGCTACTTCTAGCAATTTAAGAGTATCGGGATGCTTACAAACCATCAAGTTCCTGATGTGTTCACTAAATCCATGCAGGAAATGTTGTGCTTCAAATCCATTATTTAAAATTTCATCAAATAATACCAAACTTGCGGCTAGGTTACCAGATAAAAGATAATTTGTAGCTCTGAAATAATAGTCGTAATCTAAAATATTTAAGTTAGCTATTACATCGGCATAACTAATTTTATTACCGCTAAAACTAACTATTCTATCAAAAATGGATAAAGCATCGCGCATGGCTCCATCAGACTTTTTTCCAATTACATGTAGTGCTTCTTCTTCTGCTTGTATGTGCTCGCTTTCACAAATTTTCTTGAGTTGCTTTACGGCATCATCAATTTTTATGCGATGAAAGTCGAAAACCTGACATCTACTTAAAATAGTTGGGAGTATTTTATGTTTCTCGGTGGTAGCTAAAATAAATTTAGCATATGAAGGTGGCTCTTCTAATGTTTTGAGGAAAGCATTAAATGCCTGAGCACTTAACATGTGAACCTCATCTATAATGTATATTTTGTATTGCGCACCTTGTGGAGCATACCTAACTTGATCAACAAGGGCTCTAATATCATCAACTGAATTGTTTGAGGCAGCATCTAATTCATAGATGTTGAAGGATGCATTGGCATTAAAAGCTTTGCAGCTATCACATTGGTTACAAGCTTCGAAATCTTCGCTTAACTGAGTACAGTTTATGGTTTTGGCTAATAAGCGTCCA
>JAKRSG010000033.1 GCA_022402405.1 Bacteroidia bacterium
TAAGCTTGATATTTTGATGAACCACCGCAATATTATTTACCAAAAACACATTGCTGCGTATTTTCTCATTGAGCACACCGCTTTTTTCAGCAATATCAAAGCGGTAATATTCATGGTTGCCAGGTAGCCAATAAGTAGCTTCAAAATGATCACTTACAAAACTAAAGAAATCATTGAACTTATCCATCACCGCGAAAGGTATAATATCTCCTGCCAATACCAAAACCTCACCCAATGGCTGCAAAGGGTGCTGTTTTAGATATTCCTTGTTGGCAGGAAATTCTAAATGAAGGTCGGAGGCGTATTGAAGTTTAATTGGCATGCTTTACTTATTTATATTTATCCCCCAATAATGCATGTGTGTTTTAGCACTTGTATGGTAGGTTGCTTCTACCAGATTTTTAGATGAACAGCTTAAATTCACAAACAATTGTAATGCTAGAACCTGACTGATATGATCTTCTTTAAAACTTGATGTGTCCATGTTATTTACTTTGTTGGATTATCGTCAACGTCTTTTATTTTTAATTTCTCTACATTCTTCCCTGTGAACAAATCTTTATTTTCATGACCAAACCAGAAATCATGAATTGATTCATTTCCGCAATCTTCAATCTTATAAATAAAACTTGTTTCATCTTCTTCAAACGGAGCCGCCAGCCCTTCTTTGTTTCTTGCGTCACCTATTATTGAGTATTCAGAGGTTGCAATTCCATCATTATACTCAATGCGGAAGTCATCAGTAAATGGTAAAATACTGTTGGCTTTTAATTTTATTCTGTGGATGTAAGGGAAACACATTTCATAAAAAAATAAATTACTCTGATGATGTAAATAGATGTGTTTCACATCTAGAAGTTCTAGCGGGATTAAAAATTCAATTGTATGATTTCTGTCAGTTGTAGTTGAACGATATACCTTGGCTGTATAAATTGAGTTTTCAAATCTTTTGCGATAATCACGTGGCATCACCCTGGGTAACACAAAAGAATCAACTATGTAATCAATATTGCCGTCTGCCGACATAGCAACTGTAATTAAATCATTTGAGTACTTAACTTCAGGTATGTGTGTGAAATAAGCAAAATGGTAATTTATACATTCTTTACTTCCTCTGTAGTTCCATTTCGATGACCTTAAGGTTTTACTACTTGTTATGCCCTTGTAGCTTCCTTCATTGGTGTGATGATACAGTTTGAAGTAAATTTTATCGTCAAATTTTTCATATTCACCACAGGCATAATCTTCAATATCAGCTGGTCCAAAAATTTCACATTCAAATAACTGGCTTTTATCCTGATACGTTTTAAGTAATTGGTAATTATAAAAGCGAACTTTAATTGTTTCACCATTTTGTATGTCAATAAAGAAGTCACAACCGATAGACTTTTCATCTAATTTATAAAAAAATGGTGCGGTGAAATGTAATGGCTGAATCCAGCCGTTTTTTAGTAATAGATAATCTGGGATAATTATTGAGTTGCCGGCTTCATGTACCAATCGGCATTTTATTTTGCCTAGATAAGGTTTCGAATCAGTATAATCGCAACCTTGATTATTAAAATTAGCGTAATGATGATCAAGGTCAGATTCGTAGCGATTAAATTGTTTGTTGTATTTAATTTCAGGATTTTTCGCTTGCATTGCAATTGAAGTCTTTAACAAACAACATTTCTTATATTTTTTGCCTATCCCACAAGGGCAAGGATCATTTCTTCCAATTTTCATATCAATTAATTTTTACCCTAACCTTCCCTGTTAACAAAACTTGCATCAAACCCTTTTTCTGCTCCCTTAACTTCTCTGCTTTGGCTTTGAGCAAACTGATTTCTTTATCTGCAGCTTGCAGCACTTGGGCTATTGCATTTTGTTCTTCTATTGATGGTAAATTTAATTTTAATTGACAAAGAGTTTTGAAATAAACGTAAGTTCGAGACCCGCCTTGCTTTTGTTCTTCTGCATGCATTTTGAATTCAGACCCCTCATTTAATTTTACTAATAGAAAGTAACTATTAATATCTTTGGTTGTAAAAACTGGATATAGTGTACTTACAATTCCTCTGTCAACTATATCATTAATATTGAATTTAAAAATAAGATCGTCGCTCATGTGGCGATAGGTGAAATAACCTCTTGGAACTACATTGTATCCAGTGTTATCTTCACTAGCAACATCTCTAGTATAGTAGTCAGACTGAAGAAAAATACCTCTTCTTGAAGATGTTAAAACAGGGTATTGATTATTTTCTGTTGATTTTTCATCATGTTTAATTAGGTACTTTTCTAATCTTTCTTTTTTCCACTCCCCCTCAAACCCCTTTAACCTCTTCTTCCCCGTAAGCAATTGTTGCATGAGCCATTTTTTGCGGAGTTCTTTTTGCGCAATGAGTTTTTCTGTGGTGTGGATGGCGGCATCTGCTTTGCTGAGTACTTTGGCTATGGCTTTTTGCTCAGATAGCGGTGGTAGTGGGATTTTTATTTTGGAAAGATTTGTTTTTGAAACTCCATATACTGACGTTCCTGTTGCAATTCTTCTTAATTCTCTAATTACCTGTTCATGCTGCAAAGCATAAGTCCGATATCCTACAGCAATTTTCTCTTTGGTTGTTCTTGCAGCAAATGTATGCAAGCCAGATACAACCTTAGCCCCTTTAATATTTTTTAATTCTACAGAGTCGCAAACACCATCATAGTCTTCTGATGCATCTGCAATAATTAAATCGCCTTCTTTCAACGAAGGAAAACTTTCATCATCAAAACTTTTGGGGTCAATTAGTCCATCCAATAAGTATGGTACTGACTTTTCAATTTCTAAATCTAGAATTTCATTCTCGTAGGTAGCGTGGATGTCACCATAATGAATATTTCTAATTCCATCATTAGTAGGTTCACTGGTAAGTTGCTCACGAGAAAAGGAAAACGTTTTTAAAAAATTAAACACATCGCCAAACTCTGGTGCAGTCCAATCACTCGGGATTTCAGTATTATAAAACGCTTTGGTATTTTTTGTTTCTGCCATTATTTCTAATTTAAATTGTTTGCAAACATGCCTGCAAAGAAGATTTGGTTAAAAGATTGATTTATTGTACCTCTCTCTTTGCAAATTGAATACGAAACCTCCTGAGCCAGCAAACAAGTCAATGAGCTAAGTTGAGTATTTTGCAAACGGTGTTGCAAGCGAATAAACGGTAAATCACTGAAATACAAAAAGTTTTCGTTTGCAATAAATACGAGAATACTTTTAATTCGCAAACGAAACTTTGCAAACATGCAAATCAAAGTTTGGCTTTTCGCAAGCGGTAGCGCAAGCGGTTTTGAAATTAAAATATTGATTATCATATAATAAAGCGTTTGCTAGAGCTAATTTTTCTTACCATAATAGGTTATTCCTTTTTCGTTTCTTAGGATTTCAATCTCCTCGTTTTCTCTCATTTGTTTTAAAATACGAGATATTTTGTAAATATCATCATCTACAAGATTGAGTATATCTCGAGCTGTTGAGTTGTTTATA
>JAKRSG010000321.1 GCA_022402405.1 Bacteroidia bacterium
ATCTCCAATCCCAGCAACTATAAAAGTAATAGCTAGCAAACATTAAAAGAATATTTTGATATTTAACCTCTATTTTTTTATAACCTAAATACCAATATAAAATAAATATTAATGGAAAAAATAGAGCAAATTGAATGGAGTTAAAAAGCATATTATTTTAAGTTAAATTCTTTTTTAAGTATGTGCGTAAAATATCTTGAGCCTAAATTATTTAAATGAATTGGGTCAGAGAAATAAATACCCTCATTTGAAATATCTGAATAATCGTAAAACTTAATTTGAGAGGCCAAGCTAGACTTTAATATATCAAAATTATGACAATCAAAATAATTACATTTTTTAAAATTAGGGGTTGAAATTAAAATTAATTTAACACCTTTATTCTTACACAAATTTATTATTTTATCTAAATACAATTTTTCTGTACTCGAAATATTATTTTTAGTTAATAATAATTTTTCTTTTTTTAAAAGTAGCATCATCTCTTTTTCTAATTCATTTCGACAACTTGGTCTAAATGAGCCAAATTGGGAAGATAATGAATTCCCTTTGATTAAATCAGGCAGAATTTTGAAATAATCTTTCAGGATAAGGCTTGATGCATAATAGAATGATTTATTCTTCATGAACAAGGACAATTCATTATTTCCAAAAAAGGGGAAATATAATTTTCGCCCTAACAAAATGTCCTCATTGTAAATCCAAACTCTTTCTTTTTCTTTTTCAAGACTTCTAATATTAAAACCTAAGAATATTGTATCAATATTTTCATTGGCTTCAATTAAAACTTTAATTTTAATATAAGAATATAGAAAGGATGTGGCTGATTGCCCAAAATTTCTGATGCTTGAAAAACCAGAATCATTAAAAGCACATTCTATTTGGGAATCTCCAATCATGATTTTATTAACACCCGTTTCTATCCGATAATTTGCTTTTTTAATAGTTGAATAAACGAAATATTGAACAATAAAAAAGCATAAAGCAAAAAATAGAATAAACAAAAATGTGCGCTTAGTGAAAATTAACATTTTCAATATTTCTTTATTAGTAAACCGAAATTCATATTAATAATTTACTTCTTCCCAATTATATATATGTTTTCCATCCACTAAACTTGCAAATCTACCTCTAAAATAATCTCTATTTAATTTTTCAGCATGAGAGAGCTCTCTTACTGGACTCCCGAGGCAGGTAGCCCATTCCGGATATTCTTTTACAATAATTTCCATCATTTCTTTTCTGTCCAATTTAGAAAACTCTTTTAACTCCCTTAATTGATGAGGTAGAATTGAAACGGGACCATCCTTAGTTTCATCCTTTTCCAAAACTGTAAAATGTCTTTCAATTGAATTAGCTCCTAAAGCCAACGCAATTTTACTAGCCCACAGCCCTGTAGTTTCCACTAATGAGTGATCAGAATATCCTACGTTTGAAGAGAATTTCCTTAAGAAACTCATCCTTCTTAAATTGAGTGTTTCCATTGGGGTTGGGTAAATAGTTAAACAATGTAACAGGTGTAATTCAGTTCCATCCAATATTGAAGCGGCCTTTTCAATTTCATGGTCATAAGTTGCCCCTGTAGAAACAAAAATTTTATTCCAATACTTTTTCACCTCTCTAAGTAAAGGGTATGAAGCACAATCATAACTAGCTATCTTTATGGCTTCATAACCCATGTCTTTTACTTCACGAGCACTATTTATACTGAATGCAGTTGTCATTGGAGCTACTCCGGCTTTCCAACATTCCATAACAAACCAAGCTTCGTCATCCAAACTTAAATCTAATTTTTTCAACCTTTCGACTTCTGCAAAATAAGGTCGTTTAATAACTTGTACAACTCCGTTTGAATCTACTAGTCCATCATCAAATCTTGAACGATGAGTTATTTCTTTAGACCTAATTGCTTGTATTTTAACATAATCAGCACCATTTTCAGCAGCTTCATGGATTTGCCTTTTCAATACTTCTTTATCACCATTATGGTTTTGACAGCACTCCGCAATAATTAAAGGTTTCATATTAATTGTTTATATTTTTAATAAATTTATTGACGATAAATTCTCTTGTTTTATATATTGATGTTTTTCCATAACCACCCATATGGGGTGTAATTATTAAATTTCGATTTAATCTTGCATATTCTAGTAATCTTAGGTCGCCAGAATATTCAGTGGCCCATCCAGAATCACCATCCACTACGTCTAATGCAGCACCTTTCAATCGTCCATCCTCTAGAAAATCAATTAGAGCATTTTGGTCAACTAATTCACCACGGGATGTATTAACAAAATATGCTCCATTTTTCATTTCATTAAAACATTCCCTACTCATAAACCCTTCATTTTCTATAGAATAATCAATCATTAAACAAACGAAGTCTGACTTATTAAGTAAATTTGATAATTGCACAGTTTCAAATTCATTTGAAACCTTTTCAGGATTCTTTTCAGTTATTAAAATATGCATTCCAAAAGCTTTGGCATAGGATGCAATTATCTTCCCTAATCTACCAAATCCTATAATACCAATAGTTTTGCCATTTAATTCGTCAGCTAAAAAAGGAACACGATTCCATCCGCCATTTTTTATTACATCTTCAGTTGCTGGTAGAATATTTCTAATTAAACATAATAATAATGTCCAAGTATGCTCTGCGGTACTCTTAATGTTGTTTAAAAATTCAGTTTCTCCTTTTAAACTAATTACTTTTATACCTAATTTTTCTGCCGCATGAGTATCAATATGGTTTAAACCAGTTGTAGAAGTAATTATATATTTTAAATTATTTTGCAAAATCATTAATTTCTCACTAATATACAATCCTAATCTTGTAAAAATAGCATCAAATTGGTTACTTTTTAAATATCCAATTAATTCTTCCTCGCTTTCAACTCTAAATGAAATTACCTGAGCAAAGTCCTGTAATTTTTCAATTGAAGCTATAGGATACTCATCAAACTCTAGATGCAGTATTTTCATTTCAAAAATTTGGAATGTAACCACTCAGCATATTCAAAATCTTGCATATTATCTATATTAACTGAACGCTCTCCAGGCATTTCATAAGCAAGGCATTTTTCACCTTTATAAGATTTTTTCAACAAAGTAATTTTTCTTGTTAAGTAAATAGCACCATTTCTTATAAACATTGGCCTTAATTCTTGCCTATTTTGATTTTCTATTTCCTCACAAAATGGAGGATCAATTAACCATCCATCCTGCAAATATTTCATTCTTGCTGGGTGATGCCCTTTTACATCAACAACGCTAATTACACTATCTGCCTCAGGATGGTTAATCATCAAATTTAAACAATCATTTATATCTTCATATGTCCTAAAAGGCGTAGTAGGTTGTAACAACATTATTGCATCGTAATTAAATCCATGGATTCTCTCCATTTCATTTAAAGCATGAACAGCAACATCTATAGACTTTGCAGTATCATTAGATAAATCTGTTGGTCTTTTAAAGGGCACCTCAACCCCATAGCTTTTAGCTACTTTAGAAATCTCTTCATCATCGGTGCTAACAATCAAACTAGTCAAATCAGATTTTAATGCTTCTTTTATCGTGTAATAAATTAGAGGCTCACCTGATAAACTCTTAATATTCTTACCTTTAACACCTTTAGACCCTCCCCTAGCTGGTATAATACCTAAAATTTTCATTTGTTTTAAATTGAACTTTTAACAAAACTCAAACCTAAATATGAACAAGGTTTTACAGAAACAATGTCTTCCCATCTAAATAAATTCCACCCATCAAAAATAATTGGGTTTTTATTCATATTTCTTACCATATCAAAAATATTAAGTTTTTCAAAATATTTATGATTATTCAAAAATAACACGATGTCGGTATTAATAAAACCATCTGGCAAGTTAACAGGGGACAAATTAAACTCATTTATCTCGTTGAAAGTTGCTACCGCATCAAATGCCTTAATTTGGTTTACTTTTCCCCTAAAAAAATCAGCAATATCAATTGCCGTTGAATTTCTAATATCCCCAGTTTCAGGATAGCCCTTGAACGCTAGCCCACAAATTAGAACATTACAATCTTGTAATTCTTTTCCAACAATTCTCAATTGGTTGCAAATTCGATTAAAAATAAATTCATGCATAGACTCATTTATTTCTCTTCCATTTATAAAAAGTCCACCATCAAGATTCTTCTGGAAAGCAACTGTTGCAAAAATATGTGGATCTTTAGTTAAACATGGTCCACCAACACCAGGACTTGGTAATGGAATTGGATCTCTAACATAACCTTCATTTGCAGCTTGAATCACGTTAAAAACATTAATATTAAATTCACTTGCAAGTTGTGCCATTTTATTAGAGTATGCAAAAATATAATCCCTGAAAGTATTATTCATTAACTTAGCCATTTCAGCAGCCTCTAATGATTCAACCTTGACAATTGTTGGTGTTAAATCGCGAAAAATTGCTGCTGTTGCCTCAGTTGAATCATTATTTATACCCCCTATTATTTGTGGTAAACTACGAAGTTCTTTAAGTGCTTTTCCTTCTGCAGTTCTTTCAGGTGCAAAAGATAAATGAAAATCAATACCCGCTTTTAGCCCTGACCCCTTTTCTAGAATAGGTTTTACAATATCCCTGCATGTTCCGATTGGAACTGTAGATCTTAATATTACTAAATTACCTCGATTTAAAACCTTAGAGATCTTTTGTGCCGAATCTTCTAAGTAATTCATTAATGGAAATTTGACACCAAATTCATTTTCTTTTACGGGCGTTCCAACTGAAATTATAAAAACATCTCCGTCTTCTGGAATTTCTTTACTGATAAATAGGTTTCTATTTAATTGCTCCTTTAATAATTCAGGTAATCCAACCTCATGGATATATGAATCAGCAGACATTAAAGAATTAAATCGAAAATCATCAACTTCAACCCCTGTTACCATGAAACCAGCATCAGCCATAACAACAGCCATCGTTAAACCTACATATCCTAGGCCGATAACTACTAAGTGTCTATGAGTAGCTACTTTTTGCTCCCATAATTCATGATAATCAAATACCTTTATTGGTACATTATTTTCGTCAACAATAATAATTTTACTTAGGTATTTACTTGCCTTTCTTTTTCTTTTTAATAACTCATTAGGCAATAAGTCTAGAATTTGTGAAATTGATAAGCCATCCTGAAAAGTAATTGGATCAAGTGCCATAAACTCTTGAACATTTGTATCCATCGACTTACCTGAAATGAGTGTCCTTCTTACATCTCCCTCAGTTACTGTTCCAATCAATTTCTTATTGGAATCTAAAACCAAAGCAATACCACTAGGCAAATTAAATGATTTAGAATCATTGAATAATCTTAGCACAAATCCAAGATTATCTTGAGGCTTACAACATATTTTATCTAAATTTTGTCTCATAAAATTGAATTAATAATAATTTCTGCTGCCAGTTTAGCACCATTCGTTTCTTGTTTATTTATATTGTTTTGATAACTTTCCATCAAAGTAATGTTTTGCAAAATTGATTTTATTTCACTTGCAATAAATGGTATATAATTATACTTTAAATCAAATGATTTTCCAATGTTTAATTCTTCAACCATCAGTGAATTATAATCGATTTCTTTGTTAAAACCATCATTAATTACGATAGGCGGTACTCCAAACTTAACACAATCTGTTAATATACCAATTCCAGGCCGACAAATAATTGCTTTTAAATCAAAAAAATCTTGGTCAGAAAATGAGAACTTTTTAATATTTAATTCTTTGTTTTCAAATAATAAATCATATAATTTTGAATCAAGAAAAATTGTTTCACTTATTCCAATAGCGATTATTTTCTCTACCAATTTACTGAGTTGAAAATTAATAAGGGCTGTCCCACCACCTGTAATCAAAATTGACTCTCTTTTTGAACCTTCAGCACCATAGTATTTTTCACAATACCATGGCAATTCAATAGGATTAGCATATTGAAAAATACTTGGCATCGCAAAATATTTTAAACAAAACATGTCTGGTTTATGCTTTGTCAAGCAGCCTATTTCTTCTTCTATAACCTTCTGACTTTCTTGACTGTTTAAATGGCTTACATCATCCCATAAAAATGAACCCATCAATTTAACATTTGGAAAAACAGTTAGTGGAGTTATGTGATTATCAGAAATTATTAAGTGACTTTTTTGGAGTATTGTATTTGTTTGAATATCTAATCTCCAGGTATCAAACTTGTTTTTTGACACTCCACCATCAACAATCCAGTTTAATTCATTTTTTGACAACTCAGAATAGAATTTGCAAAAAATTAAATTATTCGCAAAATTAATTTCTTCCTTAGCTATTCTTATATGACTATCAGGGCAAAACAAAGCTATTTTTATTTCTGAACCATTACTCAAAATATGTTT